>CAYLSS010000444.1:2326-4692 GCA_964385765.1 uncultured Solibacteraceae bacterium | reverse complement strand
TGCCCGCCTGGCAGGACGCGGTGTTCCTTCGGGGCCGGACAAACGGTCGGTATAGAGGATCGCCCAGAAGTACCAACTGCCACGAGTTGAAAGGCTGGGTCCGGTAGTACGCCTCGACCAGGCGCTCCGGGATCGTCTCACCCTGTTGCATCGCCCGATAGGCTTCCAGTTTTGCTTCGTACAGCTCACGCGCTCCCTGATCCTGGAGTTGCTGCCCCTCCGATTGGATTGCGCTCCACGCCTGTTGTTGAATCCGCCGGGCGTCTTGCCTGTCCGTATCCGCCAACTCAAGAGCCCGGGTCGCGTAGTAGTGAGCGGAAAAAAACTCCTTATCCTGGTAGAATTCGGCGGCGCGAAATATGAGATCCGGCACGGTTAGTTCCGTGTGCTCGTTTTGCCTGGGCGCCGACTCCGTTTCCGTTTGTTCCCGTGCCCTGGTCTCCCGTTCCTCCCGCCCGCGCTTGACAACGAGTTCTTCTCGGAGTTGTTCCGCCCCGTCTTGGTCCTTCGTTATGTATTCATAAACCTCGATCTTTTCCTCGGCCTCCAGGTAGCGACCCAATGCGATTGAGTTCTTGGCATCCTCCCACGATTGGACCGCCAGGTCGCTCTGAAACGTGATCTCGTCCAACCGGTGCTCCACCAGGGGACCAATGGCTGCATGCCAGGCGGCCAGGGCAGCGGTCACCACCAACGTTCCGATCAGGAACGGCCGGGACAATGCAATGAGCCGGGTTCCGCTACCACCGTCGGTCTTGAGAAAAAGTCCGAATGCAAGCAACGCTGCGGTCCCCAGGGCCGGAGTCAGGTACGCAAAGAAGGGCTCCATCCATGAAAGGAGCACGTATCGAACCGCCAGCGACGGGATTACATCAAGCGACGGAAAGGTCAGGAGGGCTTCCGTGACGGCCCATATCAGGGCGCCAACCACTCCCACCACGAACCATGCGGTGAGTACCGTCCGTTGGCTCACGATTCAGCTCCCCGGCGCGTGGGTCTTTGCCCTCGTTGCTGCGGAGCAAGCGGCGGCATCAATGCCGCCAACAAGAGCATGAACAGTCCGAGAACGAGCCACACCAATGGAACTGCGATAGCGTTGATCGACGGCGACGTCAGGTTGACTATTTGACCCTGTACCACCGGATGATTCATGATGCCCGGAAGCAGGAGGATCCCCCGCGCTAGAATCGCGGTTAGCAGCACGTTAAACAACGGCCACCGGGTTGCTCTGACCGGTGCCCAAAGCCCAACCAACACGAGCGCCCAGGCCACCGGCCAGAAATACCGGGCCAAACGAGTCCACACGCGTTGCATCGGGCCCGCATCGATCGCAGGTGGTTGCGCCCAACGATCTTGAAACGTGTCGGCAAGTGACGCGGCGTCCTGTCCGATTCCGACGACGCTAGCCGGCGGATCAAACGGTCCGTAGACAAATTGCAACAGCGACTCCAGCCCGATTGACTCACCGGTAGCGGGGATTACAAGGATCTCCGCTCGGGGATCAATCATGCCGTCCTCAAATCGAACCATCCGAGGGAATTCGGAAAAACGAACGACAACCGGTCCTTCAACGGTCAGCCCCTCTCGTTCCTCCACGTACAGATGTAGCGAATCTCCCCGTAGCCACGCCTTTTCCGGAATACGCGGTATGTTGAGCGCTGTTGCGGGTCCGGGCGCGAATGCCAGGATTGCGACGAGAATCGCAATGTTCAGCACGAAGAGCGCGAGCAACATCCCAACTTTGCTGACCTGCTTAAGATAAGCCCGGGACATCGTAAGGATCACGGCGACCAGCTGGGAGACGACTACGAGCGGAACCAAATGCGAACGCGTTGTTGCCGCGAAGAGCGATCCGTCGGCCGTCGATTGCGTCAAATGGGTCGACATCATCACGATGGCGAAAGCACAGATGAGGAAGATCAGGAACAGAAACAAAAACCGGGCCACCGTTCGGATTAATCCGCCCACAACGGTGCCAGATTACCATATTGCTAACCGGTTTTCCACATGCTTTCCACGGTGCCGATTTGGTACACGCCGTTTCCATTTGACACAACCCCAGGGATTGTTAGAAAACGGTTACGACTTATTTCGTTCATAGATATATGTTTATCGCCGCTCCGCCCGAACATCGGGTGTCTAGGTATCTTCCCGACCGTTCGGACGGTCTCTGTTCAGATGTTTAGTATTCGCAGGGGCGGAAGTTTTCCACCGGTTATCCACTTCACCGATATTTAGCCTGTATCCAATGCTGCGAACCGTTTCAATGGTTAGTGGGGCATCCGTGCCGGCGAGAAGGGAGAGCTTCCGTCGGAGTCGTGAGACGGTCATGTCGACGGCACGGGTGCTGCGCTCTGAGCTTACCG
>CAYLSS010000444.1:0-2316 GCA_964385765.1 uncultured Solibacteraceae bacterium | reverse complement strand
ACCGGTGACGCTTCTGCGAGGACATCTCGGGTGGCAACCTCCCCGTAGGAGCGCAACAGGTAGGACAGAACGCGCATCTCGCCGTACCTCAGATGTATCGTTGCGGACCGATATGTAAGCGCATGGCCGTGCAGTGTGATCCCAATCGCACGTAATCTCGCTGCCGGGGTGTGCAGGAGCGTCCGAACCCGGAGCTCGGCGGATTCCCATGGACTGACAACGAAGTCGGTCACGCCAAACATGAGGACAGGCCGGACCTGTTGCAGTGACCCGTAGACGATTCGGATTGGGGGAAGAAGCTGTTCCAGGCGATCAAAGCACCGTGTGAAGTACGCGCTCGCCGGAAGAACTGCCACGATCGGATCTGCGGCCTTTACGAGAGACGTTTCCCGCGCTGTTAGGGCCCTCGTCCATCGGACACACTGCCAGAACGGATCGTGAATGCAGTCGGTCATGAATTGACGGGCGGACTCGGAATCGTCGATCAGGGCGATTCCTCTGTCAGTTATCATCCTCTTCTTTGTCGATGAAGCGCTTCAGATCGTCTGTCTGCGCGTCAGACAGGTCTTCATCCGACGTGGAGTCCGTGACGGTGTAGTCATCGTTATCGTTCTTCGGACCAGCCGACGACTCCGGAGCGTTGCCGGAGGAATCGGGCAGACCCATGCGCTGCTTGAGGTCCGACAAAAGGCGGTCCGTATCAGGCTGCTCCAATTCACGGAACTGTTTTTCAATATCATCCTCACGCGTCATGGAGTCGAGCTCCAGGAGAGCTTCATTTTCCGCCTCCATGCGCTCGATCTTGGCGGACATCTCTTCAAACTTGTCAAACGCCGAGGTGTCTGAGAGGCCCGTCATGACTTCCTGGATCTTGCGTTGCGCTTCCGCCCGTTTTGCACGCGTCACTAGGAGGTTTTTCTTCCGTCGCGCTTCATCGAGCTTGTCCTGAAGACCACGCATCGCTACCTTGAGCTGTTCCACCGCCTGGTGTTGTTGTTCCCACTGGTGTTTGAGCTGGTCGTAGTATCCTTTCTCCCGCTCCCGGCGGATCAGGGCCTCTTTGGCCAACTGCTCTTTTCCCGCTTGAAGCGCCGTCATAGCACGGTCATCCCATTCCTTCATGAGACGTTCGTGATTCTCCACCTGGCGATGTAACCGCTTTTCATCGGCCATTGCCGTGGCAACCTGCCGCTTTGCGTCTACCATCTGACCGTTCATATCCACGATCAACCGATCCAGGTCTTCGGCAGGGTCGTCGGACTTGCGAACCAGTTCATTGATATTCTGTTTAATTGCTTTTCTGAGTCGTTCAAACAGTGCCATTGATACCTCCATCTCGGTATTTGGCCAGTCGTGGATAATGGGCCGCCACAGAAAGAGAGGCTGCGTCGAGCGATGCTTGAAACTCTTCAAAATCCATTGTGGTGAACTCCAGCGTATCTACCCAAATGACCGCGTTCTCCTCCAACGCGTAAGCTCCATGCAGCATCTCTATGTTAAGCCTCAACAGATCTTCAAAAAATGCCTCGCGACGGGCTCCGGGAATCTCCATCACCTTGGCGCGGACGGTTACCAGACCTGATTCCGCATACAGGACAACGTGCGGCAATCCCCGCTCGTGGCAGTGGAGGAGCCAGATGTTGTCCCCGATGGCTTCGAATTGAACCCGTAGTCGCTGGACGTAATCTCGGATCTTTTCTTGAAACTCCGACTCGGCCATCGCCCTAAGTTTTTAACCCAGGAAAACCTGGCCGCTAGCGTCGATCGCGAGAATCGTCTTGCAATTAGAGCACCGGAACCGCCCCGGCCGCGACGCTTTGAGCTTGGTGGAACAGATCGGGCACTTGAATATCTTGGGGAAGATCTCCGATTGCTGGGATTGACCGCCTTTTGAAAAGTGGTCTACCGCATCGTCCAGACTGTCCTTGATGTGGAAGAACTGCGAAAAGCCCAGCAATTGAAACACCTCATAGACCTTAGGTTGGATCTCGAGCAGGACAAGATCGCCACCCTTGGGCTTTACGGCCTTTAAGAAGGCGGTGAAGGACCCGATGCCGGTACTAGATACGTAGTTCAAGCCACCACAGTGAAAGATCATACGGGAAAAACCGGACTCGATCGCGCGGTTGACGCGCTTCTGGAAGAAGTTGGAGTTGTACGTGTCGATATAACCGGTCAAATACAACACCAGGCACCCATCGACGCTATCAATTTTCTGCAGTCTGATCTTTAGGCTTTCGTCTTTTTCCTCGTCGAATCCCGGAACGATGTCGTTATTGCTCATTATTTACCCGTCAGTTCGCTGTTCGCAGTCAA
>CAYLSS010000443.1:1347-4692 GCA_964385765.1 uncultured Solibacteraceae bacterium | reverse complement strand
CTCCATCTCGAATGCGATCCGGCCCGGACGAACCACACAAACCCACTGCTCGGGATTCCCTTTTCCTTTCCCCATACGGACCTCGGCCGGCTTTTTCGTGATCGGCTTGTCGGGAAAGAGTCGTATCCACACTTTGCCGCCGCGCTTGATGTGGCGCGTCATCGCGACACGGGCGGCCTCGATCTGGCGATCAGTGATCCAGGCGGCTTCGAGCAGCTTCAGCCCGTAGTCTCCGAAAGCGACTGTCGAGCCACGCCAGGCCTTTCCCTGCATTCTGCCGCGGTGGACCTTTCTATGCTTGACTTTCTTTGGCATCAACATGGCGGATACTCTCCTTTCGGGCTACTCTTTGTTCTCCGTCGAATCGCCGCCCGGCTTCTCGTCTTTTTCGCCGCCGCCACCCTCGGCTTCCTCGGGTATCGACGGCTCAGTGTCGGCCGGCGGCGTTTCACTGCTCTCGGGAGGCTTAGCCGCTGGCGGCTCGGCGGCCAGGTCCTTCTTCCAGGCGGGCTTCGGCGGCGCAAGCGGGGGCATCATTGGGCCCTGTGCCGGCTGCTGGGCTGGTTTGGGCAGGTCGCCCGGAGGCGGCTGCACTGGCGGTCCTCCCGGCGCGGCCGGCTCAGCGGCGGTCACTGGAGGCGGCGCCTGCACGGGCGGACGACGATCCCTGTCGCGGTCTCGATCCCGATCACGGCGGGGCATGCGACGCGGTTCCGGCTCACGGTTCAGCGTCGGATGCCAGGAGGTGTCTAGAATCTCGCCGCGGTAAATCCAGCACTTCACACCGATGGTGCCGTAGGTGGTTCGCGCCTCGGTGAATCCGTAATCGATGTCGGCGCGGAGTGTGTGCAGCGGCAACCGGCCCTGCAAATACCATTCGCTGCGGGCGATCTCCGCTCCATTGAGCCGGCCGGAAACCCGCACCTTGATCCCCTTGCAGCCGAAACGCAGGGCGCTGTCGACGGCCTTCCGCATGGCGCGCCGGAAAGCGACTCGCTTCTCGAGCTGCATGGCGATCGATTCGGTTACGAGCTGGGCGTCGAGTTCCGGCTTATGCACTTCCTGGATATCGATGAACACTTCGCGGTTGGTGCGGTTCGCAAGCTCCTTCTTGAGCTTCTCGATCTCGCTGCCCTTGCGGCCGATGATGATACCCGGGCGCGAGGTCCGGATCGTGACTCGCAGCTTATTGCCGGGGCGGTCGATCTCGATCGAACTCACGCCGGCCGACTTCAGCCGTCCGCGCAGCATCTTCTTCAGCGCCAGGTCTTCCTCGAGCAGCCGCCTGTAGTCATGCTTGGCGTACCACCGCGACCGCCAGGTCTTCGTAACACCCAGCCGAAAACCGTATGGATGAACCTTCTGACCCATTTATGCCTCTTCTTCCCCGCCCTCGTCCGGCGCCCCGACAGTGACAACGATGTGGGACATGCGCCGTTGATAACGAAAGGCGCGCCCCATAGGAGCCGGGCGAATGCGCTTCATACGCGGCCCTTCGTTCACGTAGGCCCCGGTAACTTTCAGTTCGTCGACGTCGAGATCCTCGAAGCGGTTTTCGGCATTGGCGATCGCCGATTCGAGAACCTTCAGCACGGTGGGCGCAATCCCTTTGTTCGTCAACTGCAAAATGACTCGCGCATTCTCCGCAGACTCGCCCCGGATCTGGTCGACCACGAGTCGCGCCTTTTGCGGCGAAACGCGAACATATCTGGCTTCCGCTCTTGCTTCCATGGCATTCCCTACCCTCGGGAGGACTTCTCCGACTTACCAGCATGACCTTTGAACGTGCGGGTCGGAGCAAACTCTCCCAACTTGTGCCCCACCATGTTCTCGGTGATGTACACCGGGATAAACTTCTTTCCGTTATGCACGGCAATGGTATGCCCGATGAAATCGGGCAGGATCGTCGAGCGACGGGACCACGTCCGGACAACCTTTCTTTTCGGAGCCGCCGACATGGCTTCTACCTTAGCGATGAGATGATCGTCGGCGAACGGTCCTTTTCTCAGTGATCGACCCATAACTTCTACCTTCTCTTCTTCGACTTCCTGCTGACGATGTACTTTTCGGTGCGCTTGTTGTTCCGGGTCCGAAATCCGCGCGTCGGCTGTCCCCACGGGGTAACCGGATGACGTCCGCCGGAAGAACGGCCCTCGCCACCACCATGCGGGTGATCAACGGGATTCATAGTGACACCGCGGTTGTGGGGCCGCCGGCCAAGCCAGCGCTTCCGCCCTGCCTTGCCGAGCGAAATATTCTCGTGCTCGACCTTGCCGACCTGTCCGATCGTGGCCATGCAGGCTGAAAGGACCCGCCGAACCTCACCGGAAGGAAGCCGGACCAGCGAATATTTCTCTTCCCTCGCCACGAGTTGCGCGCTCACGCCGGCTGATCGAACCAACTGGCCACCCTTGCCCGGACGAAGCTCGATGTTGTGAATTGCCGTCCCCGGCGGGATGTTCTTAAGCGCCAGAGCGTTCCCTGGCAGGATGTCCGCGTCGGGCCCGGACATCACTTGCTGTCCGACCTTCATGCCTAGCGACGCCAGAATGTAGCGTTTCTCACCATCGGCGTAATGGAGCAGAGCGATGTTCGCGCTCCGGTTCGGATCGTACTCGATGGCCGCGACCCGGGCCGGTACGCCGAACTTCTCGCGCCTGAAGTCGATCTCCCGGAAGGCTCGCCTGGCGCCGCCGCCCCGAAAACGAACGGTGAAGCGGCCGGCGCTGTTGCGCCCGCCTCTCCGCTGCTTGCCCGTAGTGAGTGACTTCTCCGGATCCTTCCGGGTCAACTCGTCGCTCTTGACGACGGTTTGAAATCGGCGCGTCGGCGTTGTTGGACGATGTGTCTTCACAGCCATGACAAACGATCCTTAAACCTCTGCATACTCCGGCATCTTCTCGCCGGCTTTCAGCCTCACGTAGGCCTTTTTCCAATCCCGGCGATAGCCCTGAAACCGTCCACGGCGCCGGAGCTTGCCGGCCTGGTTAGCCGTCCGCACCTCTTCGACCTTCACTTTGAAGAGAGCCTCGACGGCGGACTTCACCTGCGTCTTGTTGGCGTCGCGCGCAACCTCGAAGACGAGCGTCCGTTCTTCGTCCTTCTTTTCAACGCCCTTTTCGGTAATCAGCGGTCGCCGGATGACCTCGTAGATATTCATTTCGCCAGGACCTCCGAAAGTTTCCTTGCCGCGGCTTCCGAGATCAGAATCCGCTGGTGACCCAACAGGTGATAAGCCGTGACCTCTTGACTGCGCTGCAGAGTCACACCGGGCAGATTTCGCGACCCGAGCGCGAGCCGGTTGTCCTCGGGATTATCCACCAGCAACACCGTCCGATTGGCTCC
>CAYLSS010000443.1:0-1337 GCA_964385765.1 uncultured Solibacteraceae bacterium | reverse complement strand
GAGCGTATCGAGCGCCCCGCGAACGGTCTTGGTCTTGTGATCCTCGAGCGCAAAAGCGTTCACCACAGTCAGTTCGCCATCCCGCAATTTCGCGCTCAAAGCCGAGCGCAATGCCCCGCGGACCATTTTCCGAGGCAGCCGGTAACTATAGTCGCGGGGTTGAGGACCGTGGACCGTGCCACCGTGACGCCAGATCGGCGATCGGATAGATCCGACGCGCGCGCGGCCCGTCCCTTTCTGCCGCCACGGCTTGCCGCCGGAACCGGCCACTTCGCCGCGCCTCTTGGTCTTCGCCGTCCCGCGCCGGCGGGAAGCCAGATAGTGCCGCACCGCCTCATAGAGCAGAGCCTCATTGACCTCAGCGCCAAAGACATTGTCGCTCAACTCGACTTCTCCAACTTTCTGGTTTGCCAGATCGACTACGTCCACCGTCGGCATGGCTTATCTCCTCTTTGCCCTTCGAACGATCACATAGCCGCCGTTGGGACCGGGAATGGCGCCTTTGACCATGAGGACGTTGTCCTCGGAGTCCACCTCGACCACTTCGAGATTACGCACCGTCACCCGCTGTACACCCATGTGTCCAGCCATCTTCATTCCCTTGAAGACCCGGGAGGGATAGCTTGACGCGCCAATAGAGCCGGCCCGGCGGTGGAACATCGATCCATGGGTTGCGTCGCCACCGTGGAAACCGTGTCGCTTCACCAGGCCAGCGAAGCCGCGCCCTTTGCTGACGCCGACAACATCTACCCTGTCCTGCGGCTTGAACTCGTCGACCAACACCTTGTCGCCCGCCTTGAGGTCGTCGTCGCCCGGCCGAAGCTTCAGCTCGCGACAGTACCTGACACCGTCCACGCCAGCCTTCTTCAGATGCCCGTTCATGGGGCGATTGATCCGAGCGGCCTTGATGTATTCCATCAAGCCGAGCTGCACCGCGTCATAACCGTCCTGGGACGGCGTCTTCCGCTGCACCACTACGCACGGACCCGCCTTAACCAGGGTCACCGGCACCACCTGCCCGTCGGGCCGGAACACCTGCGTCATCCCGATCTTCTTGCCAAGAATTCCTGGGGACATATGCTCTTAAGAAGTCAGCCGGGAGCACGATCTCGAATGGCGAAACCTGGCGCCCATTCGAACCTTTACTGCCGACCTGGCTCCTTCCTCTTCACTTCTCAGCCTGGATCGAAACCGGGGAACAGGATTCAACCTCCTTGCCCCCCGGCTCCTTATCCTTAACTTTCACTTCCCAAACGCTTTGATTTCCACATCCACGCCCGCAGGCAGGTCCAGCTTCATCAGCGCGTCCACGGTATCCTGCGTGGGCTCGAGAATAT
>CAYLSS010000442.1:3847-4700 GCA_964385765.1 uncultured Solibacteraceae bacterium | reverse complement strand
TTGCCCAGACCGAGCAGTCGGACCTGCGCACCGAGAACCTCTCCGGGGAAGAGGTCTGGCTGAACACCCGCAAGCTGCGTCTGCGCCGCCGGCTTCCGCGCCCCAAGCAGCGGCTGCGGCCGGCCAACCTTAAGATGCGCAAGAAAGAGAAGCGGCCGGGTGAGTGGGCCGAGCGGTTGGATGGCAACGCCATCTGTTCCTACCCGCCCGAGGATTTCGTCATTGAGGAGTACGGTCGCTTCCTGAAGCAGAAGGCCAAGAGCATCGTCTCGGAAGAGCGGATGCGCGTGGAGCCGTTCACGGCCTCGATTCTGGACGGCATCGACATCCGCGAAACGATTCGCAACTGGCACGAGAACCGGATCTATGTCCGGAGTGTCCAGAAGCTGGCCGGCGAGGTCGGCGCGGTGGTGGTCATCTTTGACGAGGACCCGGAGAATCACTTCTACTACCACACCACCTGGCTGGGCGAGTATCAGAATGAGTCGGATATGGCCTTCTACTCGACGCATCCGTTCGATCGGATTGTGGGGCCTGGAATCGGCCGCGCCGAGTATGGCGGTTTCCTGATGGCGCTCCCGTCCCGGCGGATGGTCGATGTCTGGGGCGACCCGGACTACGATTTCGCCCGCACCAAGGCAGAGCGACTGCTGATGGCGGGTCTGGATTACTCAGTACACAGGTTTGTTGTCTATGTGGCCGCCAAACCGCCACGATCGATCTTCCGTTCGATGGCGAACCATCTCGGGCGGTCAATTCTGTATGTTCCGATCGGCCAGTTGAATCCGTCAAAGCTGAAGAAGGTCCGCGTTGTGCATGTGCTGGACAGCCATGCAAGGCGGGACGTGGCGAA
>CAYLSS010000442.1:0-3837 GCA_964385765.1 uncultured Solibacteraceae bacterium | reverse complement strand
GTGCCGCTGGGCACGCTCAACAAGGCGACGCTCAAGAAGCTGCGCACGATGCACGTGCTCGACGGTCACGGGAAGCGGGACGTGGCGAAGGACTATATCTGGTAGGGCGGGTTTGCGCCCATCACGCCCGCTACTAAAGGGGCGAGCCCGGCATGCGAGGCCCGGACGCCTCCTCCACGAATTCCGGCGTGACCATGGCGGGCTCGGATTCCATGCCGAATTCGTTGAGGATCACCAGGTCGACGCGCCGGTTCCGCGCTCGGCCGTCTTCGTTTCGATTGGAAGCCACGGGCGCGTTCGCGGCGTAGGCGGCGATGGAGAGCCGTTCGTGGGGTATGCGATAGCGATCCACCAATAGATTGAGGACAGCGATGCTCCGGGCGGCTGACAGATCCCAGTTACTTTGGAAACGCTCATTGTAAATCGGCACCGAATCGGTATGGCCTTCCACGCGCACCTGGTTGGGGATTTGACGAATGGCAGTGGCGATCTTCCCGATCAGCGGATAGCTGGCCGCTGGAATCGCATCCTCCCCGGAGGCAAACAGCGCCGATTCCGCCATGCTCACGACCAGCCCGCGCCGTTCCATGACGACATGCAGGTCCCCGGCGGCGATCTCCGCGCCGAGTTGGCCGACGAGGTACTGCATTGTGGGCATAAGCTGCAACAGGAGTGCGTCCGTTGTCCCTTCCATCCTGGTCCCGGAGGAACTTCCCGGCGCTCCGCGGAGCGTCTCCTGCTTCGCTTCCGGGTCTCCGGCGCCAGTCATTCGGGCAAGCGCGCCGGGGACGGAACCCCGATAGAGCGCGACCGATACGGATCGGGAGACTCGTTCGGCGCGATCCTGATCCACTTCGGCGTAAACGAACAACACCACGAAGAGAGCGAACAGCAATGTGACGAAGTCGGCATAGGAGACCAGCCAGCGCTCGTTGTTGTGGTTTGCTGCGGGACGCTGCTTGCGGGAGCCCCGCTTCGTCCCTGGAGGGTGAGCGGGGGGCGGCTGGTTTCCGGAAGTGGATGTCAGGTACACGCTCCGGCCTCTATGACTCAATGAGCCGTCCGGGTCACAGCCCGGAAAACTGGGGCCGAACTGGCCCATGTCACATATCGGCCGCACCGGCGTCTTCTTGAACTCGATTGCGATCCGAGTGCGATTCTCCGCAGCGTGTCAGTTTGTGCGGGATTCTATTTCGCCCTTGCTGACGATGAGATTGTGGTAGACGGCGTTGACGCGGCGCGAAACGGTCTCATGATCCGAGGCCCCGACGAACCCGATTGTGAACTCGGCCGGCGTCTGTTCGAGCGACTTCTCGCAGCACCTCAGTTTCCGGCCGAATCCAAAGACGGTCATTTGCCCTTCCATCTGGTAGAACTGATCGTAGTCGCCGTCGTCCTCGTGATGGACGAGGTACAGGACGCGCTCGAGTGACTGGTCTCCAAAGTAAACCCACCGCGGACGGTCGAGCCTGCCGTCCCATTCCTCGCTGACTGGCCGTCTGGCGCCGTCCGCCTGGACCCAGTAGTCGCCGTCGAGATCGAGTTGGCCGCCCGGCGTGCCCTCGTAGAGAAACCAGTAGGGGTGGGCAACCTGAAGCACGGTGAGACGGGCGAAGTGCGGATAGATGTCCCATTTGGCCTCCCACCCACCGGCGCATTTTGAATGCAGGCGCGCCATCAGCGGACCGTCGGCGAGCAAGCGGCTGTCGCAGCTTTCGCTGCCCGGATGAAGGCCGCCTTCCGGATGGATGAGATTCGGGATGCCGCGATATTCTCCGGCGGCGCCCTCTCCGGGGCGATGGCTGATCCAGTCCGTCCCGTCACGGTCGATCAGACTGGCGAAGCCGCCGCCGTTCTTGTGGTAGTAATAGACTCCGCCGGGGCTGTTCACGACAAGGCTTTCCTGCCCAGCGTGCATCACGTTGTCCCGGACAGTGAGGAGAGGCTTGAAATCCGGTGTCGTACCTTCACCGAGGTAGACGTGGAACAAGCGTGCTTCCTCGGCGCCCAGTCCTCCTTCCGGCAAGAAAGTGAGGTCCCGTCCGAAGTCAATCTGTACGGGAATCGCGTCGTCGATGACGTTTTCATCCTCGTCAATTTCCACTACACGGGCCGAAGAGGGAAAGTCTCCCGTGAGGGTCACTGGAAACTCGAAGCGTTCAAATCCGTTCCCGCGCACAACCACAAGAAAACGCGTGCCACGCTCGGGGTCAGCCCAGGTTGACCGGCTTCCGCATCCGGCTACCAACACAAGTACGCCAACCAAAGTAACGGATTGCCAGCTACTCATCAGACACCAGATTCGCACGAGTTGATGCACCCGGGGTAGTGCCGGGTGTCAAAACGGAATCTGATCCGGCGAGCGACGTGGAGGAAAGAGATCGAGGAGGAATCTCGTTGGAGGAGAAGTCCACGAGTACACCAAGCTGCTCGCCGAGAGCCGCGAGCACGCGCTGGACCAGATGGTTGAGGAAGCCGGACTCACGCCGATCATAGGGAATCCGGGTTCACGTTACCTTCGTCCGGCCCTCCCGGCTCGGAGCAGCCACCACTGAACACATCGACCGTGATCCGGCGTATCCCCCGGGACAACGCCGGCCCTCGAACACGCGAAGCAGTTTGCCCTGTACTGTTGGCTCCAGTTGGCCGATCTCATCTAGGAAGAGGCTTGCATGGTTTGCCATCTCCAACAAACCCGGCTTTACTGTCCAGGCGCCCCACAATCGGTATTTACATTGCGACAAGACTGTCCTGGGGCTCACATATTTTGAAAAGGAACGATCTGACTTTGCGGCTTTTTTCGACGAGCGTTGACGCTCTCGGTTTGTCTGCGCTCCTGACAGCGTTCGCCTTGTGGAACTCACCGGACCCCGCCCGGTACCTTGTTTGGGTGGGTTTGGCGCTGGCGTTCCCCTTCCTGCGAATCGGGACTCAAGTCTTTCCGGGCACTTCCCCAATGGGGTATCCGTTCGTGATAGCCGGTTTGGCGAGCTTCACCCTTCCAGAAGTGCTCTCCATCGGCTGCGCCATTCTGCTCGTGCAGAACGCGGTGGATCGACGAGAAGGCCAGACGCTCGCGGCATTGTTGTTCTATTCGGCGAACGTGGCGCTCTCCATCGTCGGCGCCCACTACGTGTATCAGGGCTGCGTCGTTCGGGGACTTGGCCTGTTGTTCACGCTCGCCGCGACTGGTACCGTACTCACGCTCATGATCACACTTCCCGTCTCGATTCGGGAGGCTCGGCTACACCGTCGTTCGGTCCTGCAGGTCTGGCATGAGTGTACATTCTGGACCGCACCGTATGCGCTGCTGGCGGTCGCGATTGCCGGCGCGATGGGCCAAGCGGCCGCCTGGGCGAACTGGTGGATATCGCTGCTATGCCTGGGCCCGGCGTATCTCCTCTACCGGCTCCTGGACGGCCATCTGACGGCCATTCAAACAGTGAGGACTGGTTCCGAGGTCCTGGAGTCGCGCCACCACCGGACCCTCGAGACGCTGGCGCTGGCGATCTCGGCACGATTTCGGACCGCCGGCGATCACCTCGCGCACGTACAGATGTACGCTCTGTGGATCGCCGAGGAGATTCAACTCAACCGGAATGACCTGGAAGCACTGCGGATCGCCTCGATTCTCCACGATATCGGGACCCTGGCCGTGCCCGAACAGATTGTGTGCAAGCCGGGGCGGCTGACCCGCGCAGAGTTCGAGCGCATCAAGGTTCACCCGATTGTCGGGGCATCCATCGTGCGGCGAGCCGAATTTCCCTTCCCCGTGGCGGAGATTGTCCGCTCGCATCATGAACGGTGGGACGGCAAGGGCTATCCTGACGGACTGCG
>CAYLSS010000441.1:0-4703 GCA_964385765.1 uncultured Solibacteraceae bacterium | reverse complement strand
CTGAGCCGGCTGAAGCGCACGGGGACTAACGGAGGATCGTCATGGAAACCATCTGGTTCTGCGCCGTTGCGATAATGATCGCGATGTATGTCGTCCTGGACGGCTTCGACATCGGCTCGGGAATTGTCTCGCTGTTCGTCGCACGGGACAAAGAGGAGAGGCAGCAGGTCATCCAATCGATCGCTCCGGTCTGGGACGGCAATGAGGTGTGGCTGATCGCCGGCGGCGGCGTGCTCTACTTTGCCTTTCCCAAACTCTACGCATCCAGCTTCCAGGGCTTCTATCTGCCGCTGATGATGGTGCTCTGGCTTCTCATGTTCCGCGGGCTCTCGATTGAGCTGCGGAATCACCTCAACAATCCCACCTGGACGCCGTTCTGGGACTTCACCTTCGGCGGCGCGAGTCTCCTCCTCGCCGTCTTCTTTGGAGCCGCTCTCGGCAACGTGGTTCGCGGCGTTCCACTCGACACCCGCGGCGATTTCTTCCTGCCGCTGTGGACCAACTTCAACGTCGGAGCCGACGTCGGAATCCTGGATTGGTACACCGTTCTCGTGGGCGTGTTCGCCACCCTTACGCTGGCCATGCACGGTGCGCTGTGGGTGACCATGAAGACTGAAGGCCCTCTTGCCGAACGCGCCAGGAACGTCAGCCGGGTCTTCTTCTTCGGCGTGCTGGTCTTCACCGTCCTGGTCACCATCGCCTCATTCGCCATCCAGCCGGCGCTTGGCCAGGCTTTCGCAGAGAGACCGTGGGGCTACATCTTCCCGCTGCTGGCAATCGCGGGCCTGGTTGGCGTTCTCATGTTCGGCCGGCATGAGGAGGGAGAGGTGAGGGCGTTCCTCTCGTCCTGCGTGTTCATCCTCGGCATGCTGACTTCTGTGGCCCAGGGAGTCTTTCCTTACGTGCTGCCCGCCGTAACCCAACCCGAAAACAGCCTTACCGTATTCAACGCGGCGGCGCCGGCAAAAGGCCTGGCTATCGGTTTCGCCTGGTGGATCCCGGGAATGATCCTGGCCACCGGCTATTTCGTTTTCACCTACAAGCGCCTGGCAGGAAAGATCAAACTCGGTGAGGCTGGACACTAGGCCGGTTGGAACTTTGCATCTAAATTAGTCAAAACCCCATCTGAGCGCTTTTTCGGTGGTAGTGTTCGCCTCTTTCCGGACGAAGGCTATGGATTTCTTCGTGACCTGACGGGTCGGGAACTCTACTTCCATCGCAACAGCGTTCTAGAAAACGATTTGACCGGTTGGAGTTGGGAACGGGAGTCAACTTCTTCGCCTATGAGGAAGAGGACGAACACGGTCCGCAGGCTAGTACCGTACGGATCGTCGATAAACCTGGAGTAAGGTCGCCCAGGGCAGACAAGCCGTCCGTGGAACCTCCGCTCGGATGGGAATGAACGAAATTCCAAAGATCGTGCAAGCAGAATGACAAATGACGAAAGCTATGACGATACCGGCAAGACAAGGGTTCGCGGGAAGGTGGTCACCGCCTAGCTTAGCTACTTCCCGGCCATTACCTCATGCAGCGCATTAGAACCGGAAGTATAGTCCGAACTGGATTTGCCGCTGATTGTTGCCTAATGGCCCGCCGCGAAAGCCGAACAGGATCGAGTTGATGTCCTGATCGAGGACTACCCAGTTTAATTTGTTGAGGACGTTCCGAGCTTCGGCGCGGAATTCAAGCGAGGTAGATTCGGTGATGCGGGTGGACTTGAGCAGAGAGAGGTTGAAGTTGAGCATCCATGGGCTCGAGAACATGCGCTGTTGGAGCGTACCGGCCGCGCCGGGCTCAGGATTGAAGAAGACCTGACCGGAAAACGGATCCTGACCAACTTCGACGGCGCCTCGTCCATCGGCCGAAAGGACAGACTCGTCAATTACGGTGGGACCGATGCCGGCGAAGTGGAAGTTCACGATATCGTCCAATTCTTCGCCGGTCAGCAGGGTGGTGGCCATATTGGCTCCTGAGTGCGAAGGCAGGCCGAGCGAGACGCCGGAGACGTTCAGCGTTCCGCGGCCCGAGAATATGGAGAACGGCGTGCCGGAGTGCGAGATCAGCGTACCGCTGAACGCCCAGCCGCTGAGCAAACGGCGGCCCAAGCCCGATTGGATTCCGAACCATCGATCGAGAGAAGGCTGCCAGACGGCATTACCCTTGATTGTATGGCGGAGGTCAAAAGGCGCTCTCGCGCGCTCGACGCGGCGGTTCTGGATGTCCTGGTAAACCTCGAGTCGGATCGAATCGACGCCGCGCGCGTCGGTGAGGGTTTTCGACAAAGCGTAGTTGCCTTGGAAGGAAAGCCCGCCACGCATGCGGCGACGCGCCTCGAACTGCAGCGACTGGTAAGAGGAATGGCTGACGTTAGAGAGCAGCAATGATCCGGTGTAAGCATACGGGTTGGGAAAGAAGTCGATATTGCTCAAGCCGAGAATCTCATAGAACGACGCAAGCTCGGCTGACTCGCCGCGATGGATTAGAGCCTGAATGAGTGGTGCATTCAGGAAGCCTTCGCCCTCAAAGCCGGAAATCACCTCGAGCGGCTGGCTGCCCTCGATGCCTGGATCGTAGTGCGGATCGAAGAAGCCGGTGGCGGCCCGGGCTAGGCGTCCGTTGGAGAGAGCCCGGCGAAAGTCTTCGAGGAAGCCGCCACGCGTTTGATCGATCTGGTTGTAGTCGATGGCGCGGTAGCCGCCAACGGCATGGTTGCCGGCGTAGCGGATCTCGAAAAGAGTATCGGCCCATTCGTGCTGGATGCCGAGGTGCCATTGTTGGACATACGGTGTGACGAGGGTGGGGTCAATGGCGCCGACTCCCACGAGGTCGACATTCTCCTGCTGAAAACTACTGAGAGTGGCTGGGGTGGAGAACTCGGGCGGCTCGGGAACGATGGCAGGATCAATCATCTGACGGTCATTCAGAAACGCTCGCGCAAAGGAGAGGAAGAGACCAGGGTTAAACTCGAGGGCGGCTTCGGCGGCGCGGATATGCTCGTCATTGACGTAGTTGATGCCGTAGCCGGCTCGAAGCACGGTACGCCGGTTGCCGAAGATGTCCCAGGCGAGACCGATACTGGGGGCGAAGTTGTTCGTATCGGACGAGTACCAGGGACGGCCCACCGACTTCCCGGCGAAGTCCAGCGAAGCGTCGCCGAGTATCGTATCGATCGCGCCGGAGCTGGAAAACCGGGGCATGAGAGCCAGGCTGTCGCGCTCGGTCACCGTCCCGAAAAGCTCGTAGCGGAGACCGAGAGTGAGGGTCAGACGCGGATGTACGCGCCAGTTATCGGTGATGTAACCGGCGTACTGGGGAAACTGGAAGTTTCGCTCCCAGGGAACGCCGCGCTGGTATCCGACTTCGCGGTCGATGAAGGTGTGGAATCCGGCGACCTGCTGGATGATGCCGCCAAGAGTGGTGGCCCAGAGGTTGGCTTCGGCAAGCTGAAAGAAGTCGATACCCGGGAGCTGGTCCGGGGTAAGGAGACCGCCGGCGCGGCCGAGCTGGAACACGGGCAGGATGCCCTCCTCTTCGAGGCGCCGCACGGTCACGCGCTGGAACTGGAATCCAAACCGAAGGCTGTGCCGGCCAGCCGTGTAGCTGGCGTTATCAGCAATGCTGGCGATGCGCTCGCGGCGTTCCTCCGCCTCGCTTGGGTTGACTGTGTTGCTGAACAGCGGTCCGCCGGAAATAGCCGACGTCGGGATCTCGACAAGATAATCGCCGAACTCCTCGCTGGTGGGGAAGGCGATGGTGAAGAAGTTGAAGCCGCCGCGGACTTCGTTGGTGAATTGCGGCGCGGGGTTCCAGCGCCAGGCACCGGTGAAGAAGCGGCGGGGGTTCTCAAGGCGGGTGGCGGGAATGCGATCGTAGCCCTCGGTGTAGGAAACGAAGCGGTCGCGTTTGTCCCTGATCCAATTAAAGGTTGTCGCGAAGGAATGCCGTGGACCCGGAATGAAATCCGCCTTGGCGAGCACGCTGTCGCGATCGAGGTTCGCACGCACAGGAAAGAGATAGGCGCCGGTGTTCAGGAATACGTCGGGATTACTGTCGCCTCCGATTCTCCGGTTATTGATCCGGCTGGCCGGAGGAAGAGCATCGAGGATTCCCCGAACATCGGGATGAATATCGAGCCCGGCCGCGGCGAGCAAATCGACCTCCCGCACGGCGTTGTTGACGTCTATATAGCGAAACACGCCATTACGAATTTTTTCTCCGGGAAGCGTACGAAAGACCGTCTGCTCCTGGCGGCGCCGGAAACCCTCATAGTTACCGAACAGCAAGAGCTTGTCTCGTTTTGCCGGTCCCGAGAAAACAGCGCCGAACTGGTTCTGGCTGAAGCCCTCCGTCGCCTGGTCACGGGCATTGTCGAGCCAATTATTCGCGGCCAGAGCGTCAGGACGGTTGTACCAATAGAGGGCGCCATGATGGCGGTTCGTTCCCGAGGGTGTGACGATGACGATCTGCGACGAACCGAATCCGGCGGAGCTCTCGGCGTTGGATGTAACCGATGTGAATTCAGAGACCTGGTCCAGGAACCAGCGGTTGAATTCAGTGCCGAGGGCGTTGTCACGGAGGTAGTTGGCCTGGACGTTGATTCCGTCGACGGTCATGTTGGCGTACGAGGCACGCTGGCCGTTGACGACCGTCGTGATAATGGGATTATCGGCCGCGGTGGTGACCACCAGTTGATCGACGCCGAG
>CAYLSS010000440.1:0-4704 GCA_964385765.1 uncultured Solibacteraceae bacterium | reverse complement strand
GAAGGGACTAATCAGCAACTGACCGAAAGTCAAGTGCGAGAGTTCCAGGTCAATTTTCACTTGTACGTGGCGCCGCGGCTTGACAGCCCACGTGCGGCAAAGAGATATGCCAATGCATTGTCGTTCGCTCTACCATTGCTGCACGGCGAACTGAACACTGTTGACGTACTTCTCATGGAGGCACTCAAGGTTTTCTACCCGGCCACCTTCAGGCATCTTCGGAATTCACCCGACTTGTACACTGGCTATCACCCTCACATTGAACTCGGTGGCGAGCAGGAACGGCAAGCACGATCAATGAGAGAGATCTTGGATCAAGCTGAGTTGTCTGGGGGAGAGCTTGAGAATCTACAGGAACTGCTGGCACACCTATTCCCGCAACTTCGGGAACTCTGGCGACGGGGCGAGTACGGCGACACGGATAACGAACGTTGGGCAACCGAACAGCGGGTCGCGTCTCATGTATATCTCACCAGGTACCTCTCGTCATCGGTACCGGGCTTCGACTACTCCGACCGTGAAGTCGAGAGCCTCTTGACCAACCTCCCGGAAACGGATGAGGCAGCGATCCTAGCCGTACAACGGGCGCTCCAACCGAACACGGTGAGCGCCTTCCTGGACAGGATCTTCCCACGATTGAGATCCGTTGAAGAGGCCAATGCCGCCCGATTGGCAGTCGCTGTCGCAGCTAACGGTAGGGGGTTTGGGGCCAGCCCGCATGAAGTTCCCTTTGCAACACCACGCCATCGTGCCGCGATTCTCATTCGCGAGCTAGTCAAGCGTCAAACAACCGCGGAGAGGCGAGAGGCGCTCGCCGAGCAAGTGATTCAGCGGGGAGAGTTCCTTCCCTTTGTCAGGTGGTGTTGGAGCTACCTACATCCGGATGGCCGCAACGAGGACCTACAGATCACACCTGAGCGCCTGGCCGAGCTTGCGCGGATCATCGCGCAGAGAGTAGCTACTGAGGCTAACCTAGCGTCAATATTCGAATCCTACCCTGAGGACTATCAGGACCTCTTGCACATGTGGGCAATCCACGGTGATGCCAATGAGACACTCTGCTATGTGGAGGCGGCGGTCAAAGCTGATTCCACGCTGGCCGCAAAGATTCTGCGTCAGAATTTCACCAAGCGCTGTGGCCCCGAGCAAGACTTTCGCAGCAAGCACTACGACGACCTCGCACAGATCGTCGAGCCAACAGTCATCTACAGAGAGCTTGAGCGCCAGTGCCCAACCCTTGCAGACGCCTCGTATGAGACCCAGTTCATGGAGTTCGACGAGCAGAAACTGCTTCGACAGTTTGCAGTGGTCTATCGTGAACGGCTCAATCACAAAACCGACTCAGAGAGTTAGCATCGAGGTGTTGATCTGCAGGCCCCCAAACGACGTTAGCAGAGGCATGTGCGCATCACCGCGATTTGCGGTCCGCCCCGGCTTGTTGACGCAAGTGGGGCGAAATGACTCGCCGGTTCAGTTTCCGAAGGGTATCGCTATCATGATTTGGAAAGGGCCGTCGTAGCGCTCAGGCTGTCTCGTAGCTCCCACGGTACTGAAGAAAATCGAGCACGCCGGCGCGAAACAGGTCAGAATAATCAATCTCGTGAGCGAGGTCATCAAAGAGCCGACCGGACAGTATCGCCAGCGGTACGAGTGGGCGAGTCGTGGCGCCTCCTTGCCAAGTCACAAGTCTCCCGCGTTTGCGCTCCGGCATCGTGCAGAACGACTTTGCGCCCCGGGACATTTCCAGCCCAGGCCATGGTCAAACTTCTCGCGCCTAGATCGAGTTGTGCCTGAGAACATGAAAAGTCGCGGTGGCCACAACTCGCGCGCCGCCGACAGCTCGTTACTTCGAGGTCGCGCCTGATTCGGAGGCCGCCTCTTGCGGCTCGCTCGCAGTCGTCGGCGACTGATGATCGAACAGACTGAGGTTCGGTGGCGGCGCCGGCTCGGGCTTGGACGTGACCGGTGGCGGAGTTGCCGAGGTGCTGCCTGCCGGTTTCGTTCCGCCCTTGCCGCCGCCTTTGTGCTTCTTCTTGGCTTCCTCGCGAGCGGACTTCTCCGCCTCCGCTATCTCCTTCTCGATCGCCGTGAGGTTGGTGTTCAAGCCGACGTGAGAGGCCACGAAACCGGAGATCTGAGCTACGAGTTCCGCATCAAGCTCCGCGGCGGTGCCGGTCACGCTAAGCGGGATCGTGAGCGCCGAATTCTCGCCCTCCTTCAACTGGCGAGGGCAGACGTTGACCTGGAGCTGATTGTCTTCGAGCTTCGAAACAGTGATCATTACCGCTCGATGGGCGAGCAAGGGCTCCAGTTGGTGGAACAGTCCTGGTTGGGTTGTTGCTGCTTGTGTCATAGGATTGGCTCCTTGGGGAAGCGGGCCACCGCATCGCAGCAGCCCGCTCCGTCAGAACGATTCAGAACGGGGCTCCTTCGTCCGAGGGATTCTCCGGGCGGCCGCTGGCGACAGGCTGGCCGGGAGACGGCCGGGACTCCTCCCGCTTTGCGGCGCCCAGGAAGGTCACCTTCTCGCCGACCACCTGCATCACCTGATGCCTGGTCCCTTCCCGGTCCTCGTACTCGCGGGTCTGCACTCGGCCCTGGATGGCTATGAGCCGGCCTCGGTCGATATAGTTCGCGCAACTCTCCGCCAGGCCGTTGAAGACAACCACCGGAAACCAGGTGACCCGCTCGCGCTTCTCGCCGTCGGTCTTCCACTGCTCGTTGACGGCGACCGAAAACCGGCAGAAAGGCACGTTACTCTGGCCGTAGCTCAGCTCGGGCGCCGAGCCGACGTTGCCTACGATCGTGATCTGATTCACTCCACTCATTTCGACTCCTTCCGAAAACACAACGGGCCGGGCGAACCCGGCCTGTGTGGGGATTGATGTTGCACCGGCCGCAAACCCTAGGGTCCGGGACCGGCGCTGGACTGAAGCGGTGAACGGGACTACGAAACCGCTGTGACCGGCTCCGGAGTTTCCGCCGCTTCGAACTGTTGCCGCTTGCCGGCGATATGCGCCCGAAGCTCTTCCACCTCGCGTCTCAATTCGCCATCGAGATGGAGTTCCAGGACAGCATCGAGGGTTCCTTCAAAACCCTCGAGCACGGCCACCACGAGGCCCGAGGTCATGACTCCTCCTCGTCGAACCGGAACTTGCGGCCTCCGGTTCGCGCCAGCATCGTGTCGAGCTGCGCGGCGATGCCGGCCATGCCGTGCTGCACTTTGGTGCGCAGGTCGCCTGTCGTCCGCAGGTCGTCCGCGCTGACACCTTGCAGGAGTTGCCGTGCCTGGGCAACAAGCGTCTGGAGTTCGGCGTCGTCGGTGACGTTCCGGAACTCGAAGTTCGTGAGGAACCCGATGAGGTTCGACACCGTTGTTTCCTTGAACCGCAGAGGCTTGTCGTCCGGACCCTCTTTCAGGCGGTCGGCCATGTGCTGGACGAGCTTGGCCATCGACTCCCGCAGCACGTGTTGGATTTTGGTCGACGCTTCGGCCATGCGTTGCGCGGCCTTCTCGCGTTCCTGCTCCCAAACCTCGCGCGAGATGCCCTTGAGCTGGTCGGGTACGCCGAAGCTGACGTACTGCCAGGAGAAGCCGAACTCCCGCGCGACGTCTTCCACCGGCGGGTAGTCGGCGGGATTGTACAGGCTGCGGAGCCGCTTTGCCGCATCCTGACAGAGGCTCGGATAGGCGGTGATGAACGCGCTGACGAGTTCCTTTCGGTCCTCCGCGAACTGCCGGAGCCGATATTCGACGGTCTCCAGAGCGGCGATGGGAAGCAGGTGGATTCCGATTTCGAACGGAAGGCAGATGGCGTAGAGGTAGCGGCGGGCTTCGCCGTCGAATCGGCCGATGGCCTTCAGTTCCGCCGAATCGACCAGATGCTTCGACACCCGCAGCAGATCTTTGTCAGCATCCGCTTCGATCTGCGAGGTTGAGACCTTCCGCGTGTTGCCCATCGTGGACAGGCGGACATTGATGCACACTGTCTTTCGGGCCAAGTCCACGCCCGGGTCTGTGACCGGAACGACCACTGGCGCTCCGCCGCCGTTCCCGCCGGGGACCACTGAGGGGAGATCGCAATCCGTCGTCACTGGCGCCGGCTGCATCACGGAGAAAGAGAAGAGCTGTTCTTGAGTCGCCATTGCTGGCCACCTCCTTGTGAATTCGAGTTGTCAGGGGAACAGAACGAAGGGTTGGCACGGCCGAACGGCCAAGAGTTGAAGAGGGTCCGCAGGCACAGGATCAGCGCGTGCCTCTGTTCACACCGCGATGGCCCTGGAGGGCTGTCGCTCAGACTGGCAGCCCGGTTATTGGGAAACCTGTCACTTGAACGAGCCCTCGCGCTTCGATGTGAATCTCGACTTCCTGCGGTTCGAAGTCCTGCTCACGGTAGCGGTTTGAGAAGAGCCTGAGCCGCTGATTCGCGCTTGTACGGAGAGGGAGCGTGCTGCGGCGTCCGGCGACGTACCGACCGAGCACGGCAAAGTCGAGCTGGCGCTTGATGCGTAGCCACGTCTGTTGTTTTGCGGCTCGCGTCTGTTCGCCCCTACACCAGTAGCCGCCACTCTCCAACTCCGGCTGCGAATACCCCGAGTACATGCCAAAGCTCAGGCCGGGCTGGTGGCCACGGATGGCCTCGATCAGCGCCAACACCTCGTTTTTTTGTAACATTAGGGCGACCACCGAGAACGTGACCCCTT
>CAYLSS010000439.1:0-4709 GCA_964385765.1 uncultured Solibacteraceae bacterium | reverse complement strand
CCACACCGCCGTTCGAGCATCCCCGCATGCTCGAAGCCGCCGTCGAGGCCGGCAAGCACGTCTACTGCGAAAAGCCCATGGGCGTAGATGTCGAGGGATGTCTCCGCGTGATCCGCATCGGGCGGATGGCGGATCCCACCATCAACATCTCGGTGGGCTTCCAGCAGCGCTACGGTCCGGTCTATCTCGAGGGCTATCAGCGCATCCGGAATGGGCGGATCGGCGACCTGGTAAACGCCCGCGCCTACTGGATCTCGGGCGATCCGTTCAAGCGCAATCCTTACGACGATCCGGAGATTGCCCGCCTGCGTAACTGGTTTTCCTACAAGCAGCTATCCGGCGATATCATCGTTGAGCAGGACTGCCATAACTTCGATGTGCTGCACTGGTTCCTTGGCGGGGTCCCGGTGAGCGCGGTGGGCTATGGCGGCATCAAGGTCCGCACGTCGATGGACATCCTGGATCATCTGTCGGTCGCCTTCCAGTGGCCGAACAACATGGTGGTCAACTACGAGGCCAACCAGTACACGCCGCGCTACGCTTCCAAGGTCGGTGAGGAGTTCACCGGGTCAAACGGCTACATTGCCGTATCGCGCCAGCGAATGGAGCACCGCAAAGGAGCCGACGACAGTGAGACCATCGAATCGCAGCGCGACATCACATACGATGGGATCGAGGCCTTTCTCGGTCGTCTCGAAAGCGGAAACGTGGAGAATGTCGCGGAACGCTCGGCGCTGTCGACGATGATCGCCATCCTCGGCCGCACCGCTATTTACAGCGGCAAGGAAGTGAGTTGGAAGGGGCTTTACGGAGTCTACGGATAAGAGCGGGGGCCGGGAAAGATTCGGAAACGCCGGCCGGGCGAGTGTGTGGCGCGCCGGTCTATCGCCATGGTGTCAAGATCTTCTGCTGTCTACTGGAGGAATGTGATGTTTCGTTTCGTATTACTGATTCTGCTGGCCGCCGCCGGTTGCCTGGCGCAGGAAGACCAGCTACGGATTCTCGCCATCGGCGCCCATCCCGATGACTGCGACATCAAATTCGCAGGCACGGCGGCGAAGTTCGCTAGAGCCGGCCACGCCGTTAAGTTCTTGTCGGTGACCAACGGGGATGCCGGTCACCACGAGATGGGCGGCGGCATACTGGCCATGCGGCGCTACAAGGAGACGCAGGAGTCGGCGCGGCGGTTGGGCATCGACGAGTACGAGGTGCTCGGCAACCACGATGGCGAACTCGAGCCGACCCTGGAGGTTCGGGAGCAGATTATCCGTGCTATCCGCGAATGGAATGCCGATATCGTGATCGGACCTCGCCCAAATGACTACCATCCGGACCACCGCTATACCGGCATGCTGATGCAGGACGCAGCCTACATGGTGGTGGTGCCGAACATCGTCTCCGGTACCGAAGCCCTGCGGAAGAATCCGATCTTCATCTACTACCAGGACCGCTTCGAGAAGCCGGCTCCGTTCGAGCCCTATATCGCCGTGGCGATCGACGACGTCTGGCAGACGAAGCTCAACGCCTTGGATGCGCATGTCTCGCAGTTTTACGAGTGGCTGCCCTGGGTGGACCACAAGCTCGACCAGGTGCCCGCGGATACGAAAGCGCGCAAGGAGTGGCTTGGCGAGCAGTGGGCAAGCCGGGTGACGCCCGCCGTGAGGGCGACGCTCGAGAGACGCTACACCGCCGCCGGTGCGGCTCAGGTGCAGCACGTGGAAGCCTTCGAGCTGTGCGAGTACGGACGCCAGCCGAGTTGGGACGAGCTCAACCGCCTGTTTCCGAAGTGAGCGACAACACCACCCTGCGGCAGCTTCCGCCGGTCCACGAAGTGCTCGACCGGCTGAGTGATCTGGCGGATCGTTATCCGCGCCGTCTTCTGGTTGGTGAGATTCGCGCCGCGATCGAGGCGGCGCGCGGCGAACTGCTGTCAGGAAAGCAGAGGGGCGCCGTCGCGGTCGAGCGCCGGGTCCGGGAGGAATTGGCGCGGCTCGAGGCGGCATCGCTCAGGCCGGTGATCAATGCCACCGGCGTCGTGCTGCATACGAACCTGGGCCGCGCGCCGCTCGGGGCGGTCGATTTCATCGACGGTTATTCGAACCTGGAATTCGACCTCGCCCGGGGCCGGCGGGGCAAGCGCGACGTTCATTCGCAGGCGCTCATCGAAAAGCTCCTCGGCAAGCCTGGCATCGCCGTCAATAACAACGCGGCCGCGGTCTACCTCGTGCTGAGCGAGCTGGCCGGGGGACGCGAGGTTGTTGTCTCGCGCGGCGAGCTGATCGAGATCGGAGAGGGCTTTCGGATCCCGGACATCATGGCGAGGTCCGGGGCCATTCTGCGAGAAGTGGGGACGACGAACAAAACCAGCCTCGACGACTATGCCCGGGCCATCAACGAAAACACCGCGCTGGTGATGAGGGTGCATGCGTCCAACTTTCGCATCACCGGTTTCACCGCAAAGCCCGGTTTGAGCGAACTGGCGGGACTCGCGGCCAAGCACGGCATCCCGCTTTACGAGGACCTCGGCAGCGGCTGCATCGCCGATCTGCGGGAAGCGGGCATCCACGAGCCCCTGGTCTCCGAAAGCCTGGATGCGGGCGCCGACATCGTCTCCTTCAGCGGCGACAAGCTCCTCGGGGGACCGCAGGCGGGCATCATCGCCGGCGAGCCCGGATTGATCGGCCGTATCCGGAAGAATCCGATGTTCCGGGCCCTGCGGCTGGACAAGCTGATCTGCCAAACGCTCGAGGCGACGCTCCGCAACCTTCTGTTCGAGCGCTGGGACGAGATTCCCGCGCTACGGATGATCCGGTTGCCGGCCGGGGAGATTCGACGGCGCGCGGAAGCTCTGGTGGCGAGGCTGCCCGCCGGGCGGGCGGAATTGCGCCCGGGCGAATCGGTGATCGGCGGCGGCTCGACTCCGGAACAGTCGATTCCGACCTGGCTGATCGCCCTGCGGTGCGAAAACGTGAACGACGCCGAGCGCCGGCTGCGCTCCGGCACGCCGCCGGTGATCGGGCGTATCGACAATGACCGTCTGCTGCTCGACCTGCGCACCGTGCTCCCCGAGCAGGATGACCTGCTGGCCGAGGCCTTGAAGCATTAGCATGGCCGAGCGATGCGCTTTTTACGACCTCGATGGTACTCTCGTGGCGAGCAACGTGGTGAATCAGTATGCGTGGTATGCCCGCCGCGACGGCTCCAGGGTGCGGCTGGCGAAGCTGATCGCCGGGGCGCCGGCATTCCTTGTGCTCGATCTTTATTCGCGGCGCACCTTCAACGTTGTCTTCTTCCGCCACTATCGGGGGTTCCGGCGCAAGTGGCTGGAGGAGATGGCCACCGGTTTGTTTCACGAGGTATTCCAACCGCACATGTATCCCGGCGCGAAGAAGCTGGTGGAGTTGGACCGGGCGCAAGGGTTCCGCACCGTGCTCGTGACCGGCAGCCCCGATTTCGCCCTTGGCCCGCTCGTCGAGCACTTCGGCTTCGACGACGTGGTCGCGAACCGCGTGGTGTTTCGCGACGGCGTAGCCACCGGGGAGCTTGAGCCGCCACTGCTCGCCGAAGACGAGAAGGTGGCCGCGATTCGTGAAATGTGCCGCAAGTATAATGTGGATTCGCGCAACGCCAAGGCTTACTCGGACTCTCTGTCCGACCTGCCGATGCTCGAAGCAGTGGGGGCGCCCGCGGTGGTCCATCCCGGTTTGCGGCTGCGGGCGATCGCGAAGCGGCGGATGTGGCCCATCCTCAACCTGAAGCAACGGAAATGAGCAAACCGATCCTGATCACAGGCTCGACCGGATTCCTCGGCAAGCACCTGGTCGAGCAGTTGCGCGCCCGCCCCGGCTGTCCCACGCTGCGCCTTCTCAACTACGGCGCCTGCCCCTGGCAGGGGCAGGCTGATTTCGAAATCGTGGACGGCGATATCCGGGACCGGGAACAGGTCAGTCAGGTGGCCGAAGGCTGCGGGCAGATCTACCATCTGGCGGGTTGGGTGTCGCGTGATGCTCGTCCGGAGACGAAAGCGAAGATGTTCGAGATCCACGTGGAGGGCACGCGGAACATCTGCGAGGCGGGGCTCGCGCACGGGATCGAAAAGATCGTCGCGGTGTCGTCGTCGGGCACCATCGCGGTCAGCCGGAAGCCGCGGATCTTCGACGAGACCGCCGCCTACCCGCATGACACGGTGCGGGAGTGGCACTACTACACGAGCAAGATCGCCGCCGAACAGCTTGCTCTGCGCTTCGCCCGCGAGCGAGGGCTCCCGCTGGTGGTCGCCAATCCCGCGCTGCTGCTGGGGCCGGGCGACGACCTTGGTTCCTCGACCGGCGACATCGCCCTGTTCCTCGAAGGACAGGTGCTGGCCTATCCGAGCGGCGGCATGTGTTTTGTCGACGCGCGAGACGCGGCGGCCGGGCTCATCCTGGCAATGGAGAAAGGCCGCGTTGGGGAGCGCTACCTGCTCGGAGGTGCGAACTGGAGCTTCCGGGAGATCATCCAGCGGGTCGCGGAGATCTCGGGCAGGCGGCCGCCGCTCATGCAGCCGCCGCCCCTCCTCGCATTCTGGAGCGCACGGTTGATGCGAGGACTAATGCCGCTGGTCGGCCGGGAGTTCAAGCTCGACGACACAACCGTCGCGATGTCGTCCCACTTCTGGTACTTCAGCTCCGCGAAGGCCGAAAGCGAACTCGGCTACCGCTGGCGCGATC
>CAYLSS010000438.1:0-4718 GCA_964385765.1 uncultured Solibacteraceae bacterium | reverse complement strand
TTCTCATGCCGCTGTGTCTGGCGCTGATGTACGGGCTCGAGTTTGCCCGCTTTGATCCGGTGGATGGGTGGTGGTGGCAGGCGCCGGCCGTCTTCGCGGGCATTTTGTGGGTAGTGGCCCTCAGCGAGGAGTTCTTCTTTCGGGGCTTGCTGCAGCAATGGCTGATGCGGTGGATCGGCATCCGTGCCGGTCTTATCGCGGCGTCCGTGCTGTTCGGGGTCGCGCATCTTCCGTTTCGCGAGTTCCCCAACTGGAGGTTTGCCGTGATCGCGGCGGTCGCCGGCTGGTTCTATGGCCGGGCTTTCGTCACCGGCGGTGGGATCCGGCCGGCGATGGTAACCCATGCTCTGACCGTCACCGCCTGGCGGACTCTTTTCCGCTGATTTCCTGGCCGGCTATTCCCGGGGCTTCTCCCGGCGCCGTTTGGCCCAGTCCTCTTTATTCACCTGGCGCTCGCGGCCAAGGCCGAGCGCGTCGGCCGGAACATCCTGGGTGATTACCGATCCCGCCGCGACATAGCTTCCAGCGCCTATTTCGACCGGGGCCACCAGGGTCGAATTGCTCCCGATGAAGGCGCCTTCGCCGATCGTCGTCTGATGCTTGTTGACGCCGTCGTAGTTGCAGGTGATGGTACCGGCGCCGATGTTGCCGCCCGGTCCGATGACCGAGTCGCCGAGGTAGGCCAGGTGCTGGGCCTTCGTGCCCGCCCCGAGCCGGGTCTTCTTGAGCTCGACGAAGTTACCGACCGCCGCTCCTGCCTCCACGTGGTTCGACATTCGCAGCCTCGCGTAGGGACCCAGGCGGGCGCGGGCTTCGATGGCCGAGTCCTCGATCATCGTGAACTCCTTCACCTGGACGTGGCTGGCGATCTTGGAGTCGCGGATGACCGAGCATGCCCCGACAGAGCAGTTCTCGCCGATTTCGGTGGCGCCCAGGATCTGAGCGAAGGGACCAATCACGGTGTCCCGGCCGATTCGCGCGTCGGCGTCGACGACGACGGTTTCCGGCTTTTGGATGGTGACTCCGGCCAGCATCAGTTCCTCGACTTTCTGATCGCGAAAGAAGCGGTCGACTCGGGCCAGTTCGATGCGGGTGTTGATTCCCTGCAGCTCACTGCTTTCCTCGACCAGGTAAGTCCCGACGTCGTATCCGGCGCGCCGGAAGATCTCGACCATATCCGTGAGATAGTATTCGCCGGCCGGATTGTTGGTGCCGATCTCGTGGATGTGCTTCCACAGGAGATCGCCGCGGAAGCAGTATATGCCACTGTTGGCGACCTTGATTTCGAGTTGTTCCGGAGTGGCGGCCTTCTGCTCGACGATGGCCTGAATGCGCCCCCGCTCGTCGGTGATGACGCGACCGTAGCCGGTTGGATCCGACATCAGGTTCGCAATGAGTGTGGCGGCGGCGTTTGACGCCCGTTCGCGGTCGATCAGATCCCGGATGGTAGATTCCTTGATCAGCGGTCCGTCGCCGTAGAGCACGACAACCAGTCCGCCGGAGGGCTGGACAAGCTCCCGCGCGGCCATCACCGCGTGGCCGGTGCCCCGCTGCTCGGTTTGAAGGGCGAAGCGGATCCCGTAGTGCCCGACGGCAGCCTCAACCTCGCCGGCCTGGTAGCCGACAACGGCCACCACATTCTCCGGAGCCGTGATGCGGATGCAGGTTCGCACCACGTGCTCGATGAGCGGACGGCCGCCGGCGCGGTGGAGCACCTTTGCCATGCTGGACTTCATCCTGGTACCGAGGCCAGCGGCCAGAACCACGATTGAAACAGGCGTATCCATCAATTCTCCTCGTTGGAACTCCATCACTTTTCAGGTGTCTTGGCGCCGGCTAACTCTCAGCCGAAGGATTGTCGAGCCCGGCGGCGATTCGTCGCTGTCGCCCCGCTTGAGCCAGACGCACGGCAACGGTGGCCGCCGCATCAGAGTCGTGGCGCACCTTGTCGGTTTCGGCCAACAGCGGTTCGCCGACCACTCGCAACCCTGCCGCTTCCAGGCGCTGCTGATCATTTTCGACCGGATAAACCTGTTCGGCGGCGTAACGGCGCCTCAGCCCGCCGGTAATCGGGAGGGTATTGAGGATCGCGCAGTCCAGTAGCCGCCGCCGGGTGTGCTGGTGAATGGCCCGGACGTGATCCCAAGCGCTGAACTTCATCGTCTCACCTGGCTGCCACATTAGATTCACGAAGTATGCCTTGAGCGCCACTGACTCCTGGATGGCGCGAGGAATCCCGCCCACCAGGAGATTGGGAATCACACTGGTGAACAACGATCCCGGTCCCAGGGTGATGAGATCGGCCGCGGCGATCGCATCGAGGGTCGCCCGCAGCGGGCGGCAACCGCGCGGGTGCAGTGAGATCTTCTCGATTCGAGACCTGCTCCTGCTGATTCTTGTTTCACCGCTGACCACTTTTCCGTTGGCGAGGCGGGCTTGGAGCGAGACGTTCTTGTTGGTTGAAGGATAGATGCGGCCGACAATCGCGAGCACCTCGCTCGAGAACTGGACCGCGGTTGGAAAATCGCCGGTTACCTGCGTGAGAGCGGTCAGGAAGAGGTTGCCGAAGCTATGGTCCTTGAGCCCCTTGCCGGATTGGAAGCGGAACTGGAAGAGGCGGGAAAGGAGCGCTTCATCCTCCGACAAAGCAACCAGGCAATTTCGTATGTCCCCCGGAGGAAGAACATCGAACTCGCGGCGGAGGCGACCGGAGCTGCCGCCGTCATCAGTCACGGTCACAACGGCCGTGATGTCGACCGGGGGCCAGCGCCGGCGTCCGGCGTCGTAGAGAAGCGAATGCGCGTACTCTTTTAAGCCGCGAAGCAGGGTCGATAGCCCCGTTCCGCCGCCGATGGCTACGATCCGCAACGGGTTCTCCACCGACACCGACGCGGATGATTCCGTAATCAGAGCCGGTCCTTTCGCAAAATGGAGCTGATCTCCGGGGATTGAATAAAGGACTCGAAGTCTGGATCGTTGCGAGCTACCGTTCGGTTTTTCGGATTCAGCTCAACGGCTCGCCGCAAATGCTTGGCGGCATCGGAAAGCTGGTTCAGGAGCCCATAGGAAATTGCCAGTGCGTAGTGGATGTGATCCGAAATGCTCGCGGATTCCAGGGCGCGCAGCAGGTATTTGGTCGCTTCCTGGGGTTTCCGCTGGTTGATCAGGGTGACCGCATAGTTGTAGTAATCCTCGGCCGTCTGGAGCTTCAGTTCGGCTTCCGCGATGAGGCGACGTTCAGAGGCGGCCGCGTGCATTTTGGCCGCGTGCGCGATCTCCCGATTCGGCCCAGCGGCAACCTGATCGAGGATCTCCTTGGCCCGGGCAAGATCACCGGCACTGAACAGAGACATTGCCTTGTCGTAGAGACTCGTCTGCTGCTCCCGGGTCAGCTTTCCCGGCATCGAGGCCTTCTTCATCGTTTTGCGCGCAGGGGATTTGCGTGAAGTTTTCCTGGCCCGCTGGACAGACTTGCTCATGGCGATCAACCACTCCTGCGGCTCGGATCCGGGATCCGAGCGTTGTTGTGCACCTCTGAATCCCGGCTGAAGGCAGGGATACTCCTGCTGGCGCGGGATCCCAGAGCCAAGATTGACTCTCGAACCGACACTTCGCCCCAGCATCAAATGCTGGCGCAGGCGACGACGTCAACAGCCGACGGCAGCATATCGATAAGCTGGAGTCAGGTACAATCACTCTAAACGAAGCTCCGCCAGCCGTGCAACTAGGTCCCGGGGCAAGGAGACAGAAGGTCCATGCTGAAAGGCAAAGCCACGGAGGAGGGGACTGCCCGCTACAGCGCAAGATTCGCAGAGGCGGCATTGAAGGGATTCTATCGCAAGGCAGCCGGGCTGACCGTGTCGTCCGTTGGAATCGGGACCTATCTCGGGGCCCCGGACGAGGCGACCGACGAGGCGTATACGAAAGCTGTCCTGACCGCGCTCGACTGCGGGATCAACTTCATTGACACGTCACTCAACTACCGGCACCAGCGCTCGGAATGCAGCATCGGCAGGGCGATCATGAAAGCCGTCGATGCTCATCGCGTGGATCGCTCGGCATTCGTCATCTGCACGAAAGGCGGCTTCCTGGTACCGAACGCAGTCCCGCTCGACAAGCTGGATGCCACCGAAATCGCCGGCGGGGTTCACTGCATGTCGCCCGTGTTTCTGCTCGATCAGCTCGAGCGCAGCCGCCGGAATCTCGGGCTCGAGACCATCGATGTGTTCTACGTGCACAACCCTGATGCACAGCTCGATTCCGTCCCAGAAGCCGTTGTTTATCAACGACTCCGGGCAGCGTTTGAGGCCCTCGAGGAAGCAGCGGGAGAAAATCGGATCCAGGCCTACGGCGTGGCCACCTGGACGGCTTTTCGCAACCCGCCGGCAGCAGGCAAGACCTTGTCGCTCGGACGGTTGATCGAGCTGGCGCGCGAGGTCGGCGGAGCGCGGCATCACTTCGGCTACATACAGCTTCCCGTGAATCTGGCGATGCAGGAAGGCTTCGCGCGGAAGTCCGAAACACTTGACGGCTCGCCGATGAGTCCGCTCGAACTCGCGAGTCATTCGGGAATCGTGAGTGTCGCGAGCGCGACACTCCTCCAGTCACGTCTTGCGCGAGAACTGCCGGAGGCGATAGCCGAGCTCATTCCCGATGCCCGAACCGACGCACACCGGGCAATCCAATGCGTGCTCCTGAAAGAAATATCGGGACGTCCC
>CAYLSS010000437.1:0-4739 GCA_964385765.1 uncultured Solibacteraceae bacterium | reverse complement strand
GTATCTCACCGGCGTCCTGGCCAACTTCCGTGAGGCACTTGACGGAGTGACCATTCGCAAGGCGACGGAGCTCGAGTTCGGTCCTTCAAGGGGGAGGGACGTCTACGTTCAGGTAGACGGTGAGATCGCCGGGCGCGTGCCGGCCACCGTCGAGATTGTGCCGCGAGCGCTGACGCTGCTCATGCCGGCCGAGTTCCGGCGGCGCTTTGGAGCAAAGACCGCCATGAGGCAGTTTGGCCCTGAAAGCAAGATCATAGAGATGCCACATAGGCCGCCAGATCGGTGACCTGGCCCTCCGAGAGATGCGAGGTGCGGCCGCCCAGCCCGCCGCGGTCCCTTGCGTGATGACTTCCCGGATAGTGGTGACGTAACGCACCGGCGCCGCTCACTTATAAATCCTATAGAATCTTCCTATCCAAGGTTGATCCGGCAATCAGTGATAATAAGCACTACGGTCTCCGTCTTGACCAGGCGCCCCTCGTTCGCTGGCAATCATACGCGGAAGGTTGGAAATCCTGCTTTGCGGTTCGACCACTACGACACCGAAGGCTTTTACGACGAGATTATTGGCGACAACGGAGAGCCGCGCGCCTACGCGCGGGTTCTGGTCGAATTCATCGAATCCATCGGAACAGAGGAGTTGCTGCGGCGCCAAAAATCCGCTGAGCGGCTCCTGCTGCAATTGGGCATTACCTTCAATGTGTACGGAGACAGTGAGGGAACCGAAAGGATCTTTCCCTTCGATCTAGTTCCACGAGTTGTTTCGAGCCATGAGTGGCAGCGCCTGGAAGCGGGCCTTCAGCAGCGAATCAGGGCCCTGAACCTCTTTGTGGACGACATCTACCATGACCGCAAGATCGTTCGCGACGGCGTTGTTCCGGCCCAGGTGATCGCGTCCGCCGACAGCCTCCGGCCCGAGTGCCAGGGCTTGAATCCACCCCATGGAATCTGGTGCCACATCACCGGCACTGACCTGGTTCGCGATAGCGACGGAACGGTCTATGTTCTGGAAGATAATCTGCGTGTCCCTTCGGGCGTCTCTTACGTCCTCCAGACGCGGCAGGTCATGAAGCAGACATTTCCACAGTTGTTCGAGGGATCCAGCATCCGTCCCGTGGATGACTATCCAAGCCGCCTGCTCGAAATGCTCCAGGAGGTTGGTCCGCCCGGGATCACAGATCCGCGCGTGGCCGTACTCACTCCGGGAATCTTCAACTCCGCGTACTTCGAGCATAGCTTTTTGGCGCAGCAGATGGGCTGTCAGCTCGTGGAAGGGCGCGACCTCGTGGTGTCGGATAATGTCGTCCTGATGCGTACAACCAAAGGCTTCGAACGCGTCGACGTCATCTACCGCCGCATCGACGACGATTATCTCGATCCCCGGACCTTCCGGCCGGACTCGCTGATCGGCATCCCCGGGCTCATGGACGCCTATCGCGCCGGCCACGTGACCCTCGCCAATGCCCCCGGCACCGGTGTTGCCGATGACAAAGTCGTCTATGCCTTTGTGCCCGAGATCGTCAAATACTATCTGGGTGAGGATATCCTCATCCCGAACGTTCCGACCTACCTCTGCTGGCGCGATACGGACCGCTCTTTTGTTCTCGCTAACCTCGATAAGCTGGTCGTCAAGTCGGCCAATGGCTCCGGGGGCTACGGCATGCTCGTCGGACCGCACTCGAGCCGGGCCGAACGCGAAGAGTTTGCGGATCGCATCAAGGAGAAACCCCGAAACTACGTTGCCCAGCCCACGTTGAGTCTCTCCTGTGTCCCGACGATTGTGGGCGAGCGATTTGAAGGGCGCCATGTTGATCTGCGGCCCTTCATCGTGCACGGCAGAGACGAAATCTACGTGACCCCCGGCGGGCTCACTCGCGTCGCCTTGCGCAAGGGTTCGCTGGTGGTCAACTCCTCCCAGGGCGGCGGCAGCAAAGCCACCTGGGTGCTCGAAGACGGTCGTCCGGACGGAGGCGCCCAGCAATGAACAACCAATCCATGCTTAGCCGCGCCGCCGACTCCATCTACTGGATCAGCCGCTACGTCGAGCGCGCCGAGAGCGTCGCCCGGTTCATTGACGTCAATCTGAACATGACGCTTGACCTGCCGGCCGACATCGGCGAACAGTGGCTCCCCCTGGTCAACGTCAGCGGCGATATCCATCCGTTTAAGGAGCGCTACGACGAGCCGAGCAAGGAGAATGTCATTCACTTCCTGACATTCGACCTCGCGAACCCGAACTCCATCATCTCCTGCCTCCGCGCCGCCCGGCAGAACGCCCGGACGGTCCGCGAGATCTTCTCCTCGGAGCTGTGGGAACAACTCAACAAGCTGTATCTGATGGTCAACGCCGCCTCCGGGAACGGGGCGATGGATTCGCTTTATCAGCCTGGCGATATGACCTATGCCGAAGTGGTCGACTTCGACGAGGTCCGCACCGGCTGCCGCCTCTTCGAAGGAGTGGCTGAGTCTACGATGCTTCATGACGAGGCCTGGCACTTCATGCGTTTGGGACGCATGATCGAGCGAGCCGACAAGACGAGCCGGATCCTGGACGTCAAGTACTTCATCTTGCTTCCGTCAGTCTCCGATGTCGGCGGCCCGATTGACGAGATCCAATGGGCCGCGGTGCTGAAAAGCGTAAGCGGATTCGAGATGTACCGCAAAAGACACGGACCCATCTCTCCCACCGACACCGTCGATTTCCTGCTCCTCAATCGCGACTTTCCCCGTGCCATCCACTTCTGTGTTCTGGCGGCGGCAGAGTCGCTCCACGCCATCACGGCTTCGCCCATCGGAACCTTTTCCAACCTTGCCGAAAAGCGTCTCGGGCTGCTCGAAGCCGAACTCAACTATACTCAGATCTCGGAGGTAATTGCCGGCGGACTGCACGAGTTCCTCGACGGATTCCAGCAAAAGTTGAACCTGGTTGGCGACGCGATCTTCGAGACTTTCTTCGCTCTCCGGCCGGTGGACAGCGGCACGGTCTTGCAGAGCTGACACTCAGCGCCACGCGTTCGAATCGGCCCCAATGCTTACATGACTTTTTGCCTGGGTATTTGTGTAGAGGACGGCTTGATCGGTATCGCCGATACCCGTATCTTGTCCGGACAGGAGTACCACATCGCCAAGAAGACCTCCGTCTATTCGGGAGAGGACTATGCCTTCTTCGCCATGACCTCCGGTCTTCGCAGCGTCCGCGATAAGACATTGGCGTATTTCGACGAGGCGATCGCCGAACCTGAACGGCCCTTGGACCGGCTGTACAAGGCGGTGAATCTCTTCGCTGAACAGATCCGGCGGGTGGCGCACGAGGATAAAAAGTCGCTGGCCGAGGCGGGCTTCAAGTTCAACTTCCACGCCCTCGTCGGCGGCCAAGCGGCCAATGACCCTGTTCCTCGGCTTTACATGGTCTATCCGGAGGGCAACTGGGTCCAGGTGCCGCCCGGAACCCCCTATCAGATCATCGGCGCAACCGGATATGGCAAGCCCATCCTCGCCCGGGCCCTACGGTTCCAGGATCCCATGCCGTATGCTTTCAAGGTCGGGTGCCTGGCATTCGACTCGACACGGCTGAGCGCCGCCGACGTGGGTTTTCCCGTCGATGTGCTCCTGTACGCGAAGGGTTCCTTCAAGATCGTCGAGCATCGCTTCAGGGAAAGTGATTTTCGGGAACTCTCCGAATGGTGGCAGGATAGCGTCCGCAAGTCGGTCGACGATCTGCCGGCTGACTGGGTTGGCGGGGCCTTCTCCATGCTAACCGGCATTCGGCAGAACGGTGTCCTGAGGGATCAGGAAAGCGACACCGAATAGCGCATGCGACTTCTCATCACACACAGCACGGAGTATGCCTACAGCCGTCCGGTGGCACTGGACCCCCATATCATTCGGCTCCGTCCCCGCGATGACGGATCCCAGCGGCTCCTCTCCTTCAAGCTTGCGATTGGCCCGGAACCGGCGCGCCGCACCGAGCATCTGGACGCCGAGGGCAACACCGTCACCCAGGTCTGGTTCGCCGGTGAAACCGGCCGCGTGGTGGTGGAGACCGCCTGCGAAGTTGAAACACTACGGGTCAACCCCTATGACTTCGTTCTTACCGATCATGAGGCGGCGATTGTTCCCGTGGTCTATCCGCGCAGCGAGCGGCGCACCCTCGCCCCCTATGCCGACGGCTCGGGAGTGGACGCCGCGGTGAAGGCGCTGGCAGAATCCGTGGCCGCCTCCGTTCAGTGGGAGACGCTTGCTTTCCTCCCCGCGCTGAGCGAACGTATCTGCCGCATTTGTCGCCATGTATCACGCGATGAAGGGCCGGCTCGGCCGGCTTCGTCCACCATCTCCAGCCGCGAGGGAGCCTGCCGGGACATGGCCGTCCTGTTCATTGATGCGTGCAGGTCACAAGGACTGGCCGCGCGCTTCGTCAGCGGATACCAGGAGGGCGCCGCCGAATGGGAGTCGCATGAATTGCACGCGTGGGCCGAAGTATACCTGCCCGGCGCCGGCTGGAGAGGGTTCGATCCGACGCACGGGCTGGCGGCGGGCGTGTCGCTGGTAGCTGTTGCGGCTGCCCTCGAACCTGCCAACGCGGCCCCGCTGACCGGCGCCTATCGCGGCAATGACGCCGCCCACAAGCTGGCGTTCGACATCAACGTGCGCCGCATCGAGCAGGACTGATCACAGTTGTAACGCCCCTTAGCCGAAGTTCGTCACGAGACCGGGCAAAAAGTGGCTAAGTCGTTTGGAAT
>CAYLSS010000436.1:0-4749 GCA_964385765.1 uncultured Solibacteraceae bacterium | reverse complement strand
GCCTCGCGTTCGAATCGCTGGCGGACTTCGGGGTTGCGGATGCGATCTTCCGGGAGGACCTTGATCGCGACCTTGCGGTGGAGGCGCGTGTCTTCAGCCTTGTAGACAACCCCCATCCCCCCTTCTCCGAGCTTGCCGAGAATGCGGTAGTGGGAGATCTGCTTGGTTTCGGCCATGACACCTCCCGGGCGATCTTTATAGGGACAATTGTATCGGAATTAGCGGAGGCGGCAGCCCGGTACGAGTGTTCGTCTCGTGCTCGTCGCCGACGGAAACTCACTTTCGTACCATCATTGTGAACATGCCTCCGTCGCTGAGCGTCGTCGTTATCGGACGCAATGAGGGACTGAAGCTGGCCCGCTGCCTGGAGTCGGTCCTGGCCATGGATTATCCCGCCGATGGAACTGAGCTTCTGTACGTCGATTCGGCCTCCTCCGATGACAGCGTCGAAATCGCCAGGCGGTATCGGGCCCGGCTCATCCGGTTGCATGGAGAGTATCTTTGCCCGGCCGCGGCCAGAGACGAAGGCTGGAGGCAAAGCTCCGGCGACTATGTGCTCTTTTGCGACGGGGATTGCGCCATGGAACCGGATTTTGTCCGGCAAGCCCTGCCGCATTTCGAGGACCCGCTCACCGGCTGCGTCTTCGGAACCGTCAGGGAACGGCAGCCGGAAGGCTGCTTCTACCGCCGGATGAACCAGGAGTTCTGGATCAACGTCCGGCAGTATGGCCCGGGCCCCCTCATCGGCGGAACCCACTTATGGCGTCGGGACTTGCTGGAAAAGCTGGACGGCTTCAACCGAAAACTGCTAACGATGGAAAACGCGGACCTCGGGCAGCGGCTATCCGGCGATGGTTTCCAGACATGGCACGTCCCGTACCCCATGTCAGTCCACGACCTCGGCAGCATGACCTTTGCCGACTTCGCCCGCCGGGCGTTCCGCAACGGCTACGGCCATCTCCTGTATTTGTGCACGGCCGGCGGGTCCTGGCGCGCGATTTGCTCCAACCCTGAGGTGAGAACGCCACTCACCGATGCGCTGTTCCTGCTTGTCGCCGCGACGGGCGGGCTGCTGCTGGTGATTCAGCGATCAGGTTGGGCGGCGCCCTGGATCGGCGTGTCGCTTGCATTGTCAGTGGCGGTGCCGATGTGGCGGGCGCGGACCAAAAAACGGGGGCTCTTGTTGCGGCTCGCATATGGACTCCACGAAGCGGTGCGGATCCCCGCCTTCGCCTACGGGCAACTCGCATTCCTCGTCGACAAACCGCGCCGCCGGACGAGGTATCCGGTGGATTGGCGGCGCCCTGGAAAACCGGGTGCGCGACATAGATGTGGATGATTAGGCGGCTGGGGACCGGGTTTCCCAGTAATCTTCGAAGCACCCGTTGACGCGGCAGCAACGGAGGGCGAGGATGGCATTGGCACCGGCGACGGTCCAGAACATGCCCGAGCGTTTCAGGCGAGCGCCGATGACGGTCTTACAACCGGCCTCGACGACGCCCGAACCAACGAACAGGCCTTGTTTGCGGAAGGCAGGGTAGCGCATCCGCTGCGCATTGCGCTCGAAGTAGTCGGCTTCGTTGGATAGAAGGTGGGCCAGTTCTTGGCTCGTCGGCTTCACGGTCCGCAGCGCCTTCGCCAGGGCCTCGATCCTACCTTGATCGAGCTTGTCCAGCAGCCGTGCGGTCCAGCGTTTTCGGCCGCGCTCGTCGGCCGGGAATAGTTTTGCCGAGAGCTCCCACAGATGCTGCCGGGCGTGATAGAGATCGACGATCTGCACCGCGCCGGGGAAGTGCTGGTCGGCGAGGTTCCAGATCCACACGGCGCCGTCGCCGATCACCACTTTCGTTTTGGCCCGGCTCCAGCCGCGGCGCCACGCTTCCGTGTAGAGGCGGAGGCCAAACTCCTCGGCGCATTCGATGGCGGCGACATAGCTGGTAGAGTCTTCGTCGCGCACTGGCCGGCCCTGTTCATCGGTAGTCGTTTGGGTGAAGACGCAGCCGAGCTTGGCCTCGCGAGTGCGCGCCGGCTGGCCCTCTATCTTCCCCGGGCGGTCTTCGGTTTCGGCTCTCACCACCGGCACGCCGGTGCCATCCATCTCGATGTAGAGCACGGGCACGGCTGGCGCACAGACCTCCGGCAACTCGAGTTGCTTGGCGCGCCGCATCTCCTCCCGGTGTCCCGCCGCGATGTCGGTGCCAATCGCTTCGGCGTGGCGTTCGATGGCCTTGGCGGTCAGATCGATGCCGGCCAGCAGCGCCAGTTGTTCGCGGCCCTGTTGGAAACTGGTCTCGCTGCCCACGCTGGCCATCATGCGCCGTACACCGGGTGAGAAGCTGGTGCCTTCCACATCCAGTTCCCGATCGCGCGGGCTGTGGCCCTGGTGACATTGCGGGCAGACGTAGTAGGCGCGCTCGAAATCGATCCCTCCCACAGCCGTCAGGACCCGCTTGCGACGATGATCATGATACGGAGCCTGGTGACCGCAGCCACAGGCCACCCGTGAAGGATGCTTGCCCGACGCCGTCAGGAGTGCACTCAGCGCTGCCGCTCCCGCCCGATGCATGCTCGTGCGGGTGGCCATCTCCACCGCCTCCAGATCCAACGGGGCGCTTTTTCGTTGTGCGGCGAAGACTACTTGGAGAAGCGTCTGGACTTCCCGCGCGACTTCTTGATGAACGGCATCAGCCGTTTTTTTTCCGCCTCGCTCCAGCCTGTCTCGTCAGCCTCGGCAGGCCGGAGTCGGCAGATCTGCTCATTGACCGCCGTCAGTTCGGCGATCAAGTCCTGAAACCGATGGTACTCGGACACTTGCTCGGCCGCCTGACGAAACGCGGCTGGCGTGGGAAACGATTCCGCCACGGTCTTGCCTCTGACCTTGCGCAGCAGCCGGAACTGAGGATGTCCGGCACTGTCGGGCTGGGCACAGTGACAGCTCGGCTTTCCGCAGCGCCGCCGAGAAGCTGATACAGTCCCAGGGCGGAAATCTCCCAGGGAGAGGAACTGTTGCAGCAATGCAGTTCGAGTGGCCTCCAGATCGGCCAGTGACTGGGCCATGGATCACCTCCTGATCTGAGTATATACATACACTCAGATCAGGGCCAGTCCTGATCACCTAGGAAGAGTATCCATTTCTATGTCGCGCACCCTGGAAAACCCCGCCACCGCGGCGAGTCCGGCTGATATAGTTATGTGGTGCCCTCCAGCCTTCCGGGCCCCGGCGGATCTCCGGCCGGCCGGTATCTGCCTCAGTGGGGAACGGCCGACCTGCCCGAACCGCCGCGCCTTGGTCGAGGTGGCTGGACGGGACTCATCGGCCCGGGCGTGGTGATGGTCGGGGCCAATATCGGCGGCGGAGCAGGTCTGCATCACTTCGCCACGTTGGGCACATGCGCGTTCGTGGGCGGACTGGCGCGGATCACGAAGGACGTGCCGCCGTTCATGATCGTCGAGGGGAACCCGGCCGAGGTGCGGGCGATCAATGCCATCGCGATGGCGAGGCGGGGATACGCGCCGGAGCACGTGGAGGCGGTGAAGGACGCCTTCAAGCGGCTGTACCGCGAGAACGGCGCGCCGATGGCCGAGAAGCTCGAGTGCCTGCTGCGAGACTACCCGGAGATCCCCGCCGTGCGCCGACTCTGCGATGCGCTGGCCGCCGCGGCCGATGGCGTGCACGGTCGATCCGCCGAGCTCGACCGCAGCGACAACAAGCGCACCGTGCGGAGCGCGTGAGCGCTGATTCAAGCTTGATCGACGGCATTCGATGATCGATCGCGGGACACGCATCCGACGGCCGATGCGGGCTGAGAGTCAGCCCGCACGGTGATCGCACGGCCGTTGCACGGTGCTCGCCTGATCATCCGTTGAAGCACGACCCGCCGACGAGAACGCGGAGGCCATCAGGCCGCTGAGCGGTCAGTCCTCCTCGTCGTACTCTTCCTCGTCGAACTCGAAGCCCTCATCGTCCTCGTCGACGTCTTCCTCATCCTCCTCGAGGAAGTCCTCATCATCGTCCTCGTCGTCTTCCTCGTCGTCCTCGAACTCCTCATCCTCCTCGTCGTCCTCGTACTCCTCATCGTCTTCGAGCTCGTCGTCGTCTTCCTCATCGTCGTCGTAGAAGCCCTCGTCGAGGTCGCCGAAGTCCTCCTCCTCGTACTCCTCATCGTCGTCGAAGTCGATCATGTCGTCTTCGTCATCCTCGTCCTCGTCCCAGGCGGCGAGCACGAGCGCACGGGACAACCGGCCCCCATTCACCGGACCGTCGAGCAGCGCGGCGGCGGCGTCGGCCACGAGGCAGTTCACCTGCGCTCCGGCCGGCTCGACGCGAAGATCCGTGGATGGCTCGTGCTCCGCCGGAAACGCAAACTGCATAAGGCTCTTCTCCCTGCGCGAAGGGCTGTCTGAGGACGCGCGCCGTATTGGACAGTTTTCGCCCGGGAAGTCAACCCCGTCAACCCGGTCGAACCCGGACGTCCACGGATCACTCGATCGGCATCGGCAGAACCAGTGTCTGCTCTTCGGCGGAGAGGAGCAACCAGCCATCGATGATCCTCGCCTCGACGAGGCGATTCGGCGTCGGCGGCAGCTCCACCGGCGCATCCTCGACCCGGCCGTCGGACGAGAAGAGATAGACGCGATAGGTGCGGACAGTCCGTCGGCGGAGCTCGCCCTCGATCTCGGCCTGGCGGATGTCGTACTGGCTCACGCCGACGAGGTGATCCCGCGCGATGAGCAGCCAGCGGTAGTCGC
>CAYLSS010000435.1:0-4750 GCA_964385765.1 uncultured Solibacteraceae bacterium | reverse complement strand
ACTTCGAGATAGAGCAGGGTTTCATGGGCATCGGCCGGACACTGATCATCATCGGGCTCTTCTTCCTGGTCGCTGGGATTCTGTTCGAAGTTGGCGGGAAGTTTCCGGTCAAGCTTGGTCGCTTGCCGGGTGACATTGTGATTCGCGGGAAGAACTCGACATTCTACTTCCCGATCATGACCTGCCTTGTGTTGAGCGCGATCGTATCGTTCATCCTATGGCTGATCGGGCGGCGCTAAAGACTAAAGACTAGGGCAACGGACCAATTTTTTTGAAAGGCCAGTAGACGAATACCGCCTTGCCGTAGATCTGTTGGCGGGCCACCGGACCCCAGTTGCGGCTATCGTTGGACGATGTCCGATGATCGCCCAGAACGAAGTAGTGGTCCGGCGGGACGACCTGCGGCAGGTGTGACTGCCGGTCGCGGAAGTTGGCGGGTACATACTCCTCAGCCAGGGGCTCGCCGTTGAGATACACGATGCCTTCGCGGATCTCTACCTCGTCGCCGGGCAATCCAATCACCCGCTTGATGTAGGATTTCGAAGGGTCGCCGGGAAACCAGAACACCACCATGTCGCCCCGCTCGATTTCCCCGAGGCCGAAACGGTAGATAAACTTGTTGATGAAGATCCGTTCCTGGTCGACGAGGGAGGGCATCATGCTGGTCCCCTCCACCTTCACCGGCTGATAGATGAAGAGAATGACGACAATCGCGATCAGGACCGAAAGCGTCAGGTCGCGGCCCCAGGCGAGCATCGCCGAGAAGGAGCCTCTCGGGCGGCCCTCCCGATCATGGGAGTGTCCGTTTCCGGTGGCTTCCGGACTCCGTGCTGAGCGAATCTCGCTGTCTCCCAGGTTGTCCTGCATGTTTCCCGCGAGCTCTTACTTCCTATCCTAACGCAATGACCGACCTTCGCCATCCGGCGGGAATGAAACCGGCCCTGATTATTCCGGCCCTCAATGAGGAAGCGGTGATCGGCTCCACTCTCGCCGGCATCCCGGCTTCACTGTTTACCCTCGTGGTGGTAGCGGACAACGGTTCAACCGACCGCACGGCGGCAATCGCTCGGGAGACGGGTGCGATGGTTGTCACCGAACCCGAGCGGGGTTACGGAGGGGCTTGTCTCCGCGCGATCGCCGCTCTCCCCCCCGAGATCGACACGGTGGCATTCATGCAGGCCGACGGCTCCGAGGACCCGCGTGAAGCCATCCTCCTGTTCGAGCCCATGGCCGGAAACCGCGCGGATCTGGTGATCGGCTCCCGGGTGCTCGGCGCGGTCGAGCCGGGGGCGCTGGAGGTTCATCAACGTTTCGGCAATTGGCTGGCGACCTCACTGGTGCGGCTGCTCTATGGACACCGCTACACCGATCTCGGTCCGTTCCGCGCCATTCGCCGGGATGCGCTCGAGCGCCTTGGAATGCGTGACCGGAACTATGGCTGGACTATAGAAATGCAGGTCCGGGCTCTGCAGTATGGCTTGCGCGTTCTCGAGGTGCCCGTCTCGTACGGCAACCGGCGGGCAGGAGAGGGTAAAGTTTCGACTAACTTCAAATCCAGCATGCAAGCTGGCATGAAGATTATTAGCACTATCTTGAAGCTCTCACTCCCACGCGGGGGACGCCGACCGTGAGAGACGGCGGCTTCACGGCGCCGGATAGCCGCCCGCGCTTTTTACCTCGTCCAACTGTTGGAGATGCCGGTGGACGTGACCGCATGCCAGCAGCACCCACTGAAAGCCGTCCAGCGGTCCAAGCGCTCCGTGGGGCCATACGTGGGCCCGCGGATCGTCATCGCTGGTGCGCACATACTCGATCAGGCGGTCGCGCCGGCGCTTGAATTCTTCGGCTACAGTGCTCGGACTGTCCCAGCGTCCTGTCGGCATGGCTGTTTTGCCGGTCTTCCGTTTCCCGTGGCGGTCCGCCATGCGCCGGATCACTTCCTCGTCCTCCAGCGGCGCCTCCCGCTTTGTCGCGGGTTCCCCGGCTGAGCCAACATGCTTCTGGATCTGCTCCCAGTAATGGTCCTCGGTGAGGACTACATGCTCGGAGATCTCGGCGATGGACCACTGGTCCGGTGATGGTTTCCACGACCACTGTTCAGCGTTCAAGCTGGAGATGGCGTCGAGAAACAGCTTTCTGGTGGCATGCAACTCGCTCAATGCCCGATTGCGTTCTCTGTCGGTCAGTGATTCTCCCAAGACCGGCGCCGCGAGCAACAGCAACGCCGCCAGGAACTGAAGCCTCATCGTCATCAAAGCTGTCCTTTCAGAAGTTGACTTGAATCCCTATTCTAAGTCCAGCATCGCCGCGTGCGGCGCGGGTGATATAAAGCGTACATGAGCAAGCAGCCACGCCAGGAGTTCCTGCACTTTGCCCTTGAACTCGCCGCCGCGGCGGCGGAGTATATCGAGCCGCGCTACCTGCGCTGCGAGGTGACCTTGAAGACAGACGGAAGCGAGGTGACCGAAGCGGACCGCGAAGCCGAGACGGCAATGCGGGACCGGATTGCTGAACGCTACCCGGATCACCACGTGCTCGGAGAGGAGTTCGGCTTGAGCGGCGACCGCGACGCCGAATACCTGTGGGTGCTCGATCCCGTCGACGGGACCGCTTCCTTCACTCTTGGCGTGCCGCTGTTCGGTACACTGGTTGGACTCCTCGAGCGCGGCGAGCCGGTGGTCGGCGTGATCCACATCACCGCTCTTCGTGAAACCATCTACGCGGCCGCCGGCAGTGGCTGCTGGTACCGGCGCGGCGATACGCCGCCGCGGCAGGTGCGGGTCAGCGCGCGGTCCACGCTCGCCGAGTCAATCGCCTCGGCGACGGCGATGCATTCCTCCGATCTTTGGTGCGAACCGGGCCAGACGCCCTACCGCCTCTCAGCATACGCCCGGGGCGCCCGGAAGTTCCGCTTCGTCACTGACTGTTTCCAGCATTTCCTTGTCTGCCGCGGCGCCCTGCAGGCCGCGCTCGATACACTGATGTTCCCTTGGGATAATGCGGCCATCGTTCCCTGCGTCCGGGAAGCCGGCGGCAAAGCGACCACGGCTGGCGGCGACGAGAACGACGTAGTCTGGGGCGGCAGCCTTCTCACCTCTTGCGGGGAGCCGCTGCACTCCGAACTGGTCGATGTGTTGCAGCCCGCGACGGCCGGCGAGCGGTAGCGGCAGGCGCGTGGCTCCCGGCCGGCCGCTCGCTTTCCGGAGAAGTTGCCCGCGGTTATGTGACAATCCGATTCATGGTGAGAATCGCGATAGTCCGGCTTGTCGCGGCGTTACTCGTCGCCGCTGTCTCTCTTCCCGCCGCCAATGATCCCGACCGCATCGAGTGGTTCCGAGATCTCGGCTTCGGCCTGTTCATCCACTGGAGCCTGGACAGCCAGGTGGGTGCTGTGATCAGTCACTCGATGGTCGGCGCCGATGAAGCCTACCTCGAGCGATACGTCGAGGAACTGCCGCGGTCGTTCAATCCAAAGAGATTCGATCCACGGGAATGGGCCCGGCTGGCGCGGCTCGCCGGTTTCGAATATGTGGTTTTCACGGCCAAGCATCACTCCGGCTTCTGCCTGTTCGAGACCGATACCACCAGTTTCAACATCATGAATACACCCTACGCCAGGGACATCACCAGAGAACTGATCGATGCCTTCCGGGCCGAGGGACTGGCGATCGGTCTCTATTTCTCACCCGACGACTTTTATTTTCTCTACCGACAAGGAACGCTGATCAGCCGTCTGCGACCCGAGGCGCTGATCTCTAATAACGAAGAGCTGCACGAATTCGACAAGGCGCAAATGCGCGAGTTGATGCGCAACTTCGGGCGGATCGACATCGTCTTCTTCGATCCGCCTGCTTTGGCGGGGCGCGAGGACATCGTTGGCGGCCTCAAACAAATCGTGTGGGAGGAGAATCCGCTTGCCCTGGTAACGCGAGGCGAGATGGAGACTCCGGAGCAGTACACGCCCGGTGTCCCTCTGGAGGGCGCCTGGGAAGGAAATCTGACCATGGGCGGCCAATGGCAGTACCGGGGCACCAACGAGCATTACAAGTCCGGAACGGCGCTCATCAATACCTGGATCGAAACGCGCGCCAAAGGCGGCAATCTTCTGCTCAACATCGGGCCAAAGCCGGACGGCGAGATTCCCGTCGAGCAGGAAGCCCGCCTTCAGGAAATCGCCCTTTGGCGGCTGGTGAATGAGGAAGCGGTTTCCGCCGTTCGCCCCTGGGTGATCACGAATGAAGGCGACATCTGGTTCACCAAGGCCAGAGACGAAGAGACCGTCTACGCCTTCGTGACCAACACCGATTGGCCATGGGGCACGCAAAAGAGCTTCACGTTCGCCTCGGTCAAAGCGACCGCCGATACTGCCGCGACCGTGCTGGGGCAGAATGATAGGGTCCTCGAGTACCGTCCGGAAGTGACGCCGAAAACGGAGTGGGAGCAGACCGAGGAAGGCTTGCAGGTCACGGCGTGGCGCGCCCAGCGGCTCTATAATGATCGCCGCTGGCCGAACCCAGTGGTCATTAAGCTAACTAACGTGGACGCCGGACTGAAACCTCCCACTGTGGAGACGTCGGACGCCCGCTGGGGTCCCAGCGGCGACGCGCTGGTTGAGGGCGAGTTGATGGATCTAGGAGACGCCGACTCGGTCGAGGTCGGGTTCGAATACCGCAGGAAGAAGCATACGGCCGAGATGTATGAGCCCGATGACCCGTGGAAGCAAGCCGCCAGGAGGCTCGAGTCCATGTCC
>CAYLSS010000434.1:2564-4765 GCA_964385765.1 uncultured Solibacteraceae bacterium | reverse complement strand
CCCCGGATGGCTCCCGCCGTTGCTTGGGCAAAGCTTGTGCCGGCAAATACAAAAATAAGGAGGGCGATCGCCATCAGTTGATATGCGGCTCCCCTTGATCGCGTGGATGTCCTCTTCACTGGTTAAACCTCCCTTGAGACGAACGTGCAATCAGTCTATGGGAAAGCCGGCCAGGACAGGTAGTAACAACCGCCGAAGAACGGTTCCGTTAACCGTTACATTCAGGTTTACGGGTCGTCTGGCGTGAGGTTTCGGCCGGTGACCAACGTCGTCCGGGAGATTCGATCCCTGACGATTTCGATTCGAAGGACCGCCTGAAAGTGCTGGGGAAGTTCGCCGCCGAAATATTGAGTGAGCTTCCTGGCTCCTTCCACGGACGTGGCGAACTGCGCTGCGGCCAGTGTGCCTTCGGTCCAGATGCCGGCCAGAATGACAATCTTGGTGGCGGGCGTCAATCCGGGAAGAACCGAAATCAACGCGTGCTCCGATTCCCGAACCCCGGTTTCCTCGTTCCGCACCGCTGAGTAGACATCCTGTTCTCCAGGCCGCGGATGCTCATTCACGATGCCTTGGTCTCCGAAACGAAACTGATGCCGGTCGCCCAGATACTCCAGCATCTCGTTTCCCCAGGGAGAGCCGAGGAAGATGACATTGTTCTGTTTCAAATCGTCCAATCCAACCAGCCGGCTGGGCCTGATCTCCAGCCGGGCCCCAACGCTCTGGAACAAGCGGGTCAGGTTGTAAACCGCCTCCACTTCCCCAACCCCCGTGTGATTTCCGTTGTACGAGAGCGGACCCGCCATCGGAAGGAGATCCGAGTTCACAAAAGGCTCCAGCTCTGGCCCCACACTGACGTAGCTCCCAGTGGCGCCTGATTGTGGGCCCGTGTAGCGTAGAAGGTCTCCGGCTTCAGTCGTCAGAAATACAGGGTTGGTGAACGCTACGAGCGGCGGGCTCGGAGCGGTGTAGAACGGCTCCCAAATTGCCGAAAGAAAACGGTCCATTTCCCCGGACGCCTCTCTCTCAGCCACACCGAATGGTGGTGGAAACAGAGAGTGCGTGAAATAGCCGAGCACGGCGCCTGCCAGGGCGAGCCCAAGAGCAACGGGCACCGGAACAAACGCCCATCTCTTCCGAGCGGACCCTGTTTGCGGCGCCAAAGGAGCTGGTTTGCTCACCTCTGGAATCGAATTGCCGCTCCCGCTCTTCTCCCGACTTGTGCTCTTTTTCGTCGGTCGAATCGAAAAATGGGGTATGTAGTGCCCCTTTGGGATCTCGATCAGGATTGTGTCGTTGGTACCCTCGCCGGAATAGTATTCTAGAAGCCGGCGTCTCAGTCGATGTGCCTGGACACGGACCACGTTGTCCGTGCGTCCGTCGAAATCGGTTCGCCGGTGAAAAACCTCCACTCCGATCGTCGATTCTTTGACTTCGTCTTCTCGACCTTCAATTGCCTTTTCGGTGATGAAACGCAGGAAGTCACCGAGACTGGACGCTCTCTGAAAGGCTTCAGAGGCCAGCAGCCGCTCCAGTTGCTCCCGGATCTGCTCGGGAGGCGGCGACGCCTTATCCGCTGCCGATTCCGAGGTTGGAGCAATGCCCACCTCACGGTCCGTCATGCGTTTCAGTCCCCCCTGCACCGGCTTCTATTATATATAGCGTTCATATCCACGAGATTTTAGTGTGATTGTCGAAATCGGGTGATGCCTCGCCGCCGAAGGTCGCTACATCAAAGCCGGCAAAAGCCCATTGGGAAGCGGGCTCACCGACCCACGAGGGTTCGGTACGGCTGGAATTTGCCGCTTGCGGCGGGCGGCAACGCACTCACCACTTCCACCTGAAGGGCAACGCCGGCCCCGACGGCCTCTGCCAATTGAATGCGCACCTGATCCAATTGCTTCGGCACGGGGGCTTGCCCCGGAAGAGGCACCACCTTCACTTCGATACGATCGACGGCAGTCTGGACTATCTGATACCGTCGCAGCCAGGGCGCACGCCGGACGAGAGGGCGCACCAGGTTGTAAGGGTGCAGCCACGAACCATCAGGAAGGAGAAAGCGATCCATGACCCTGCCTTGGATGCTCTCGAGCGTCGTGCAAGACGCTCCGCACGGGCAACTTGACGGACCCCGGATGACGACGTCGCCCAACCGATAGCGCAGAAACGGCATAGCGAACGAATGAAGGGCGGTGGCGATAAGT
>CAYLSS010000434.1:0-2554 GCA_964385765.1 uncultured Solibacteraceae bacterium | reverse complement strand
GCCCGGCGCCGCCGCTCTGCCGTCCTTGAGCACTTCCAGGATGACGGTGGCGTCAGAGACATGGTAGAAGCCACACTCGGGGCGCTGAATGCCAATCAGGTTGAGTTCATGAGTGGCGTAGAAGTCGAAGACGGGTGCGCGGAAGATCTCCGAGATGCGCCGCCGCATCGCCGGTGTCAGCATCTCCGAGCCAGTGAGGATAAGGCGGGGCCGGATGCGGCTCCGATCCTCCGGCGTGGCCTCGGCTGCCACCCAATCCAGTGTGCCGCTGAATCCACCGATCAAATCCGGCTGGATGTCGCTCAGACGTCTCAGGATTTCCCGTGCCGGCCACAAACAGTTCAGGTACCGCCTGCGTGGCAGTTGGAGCCGCAGGAAGAGCGTGCGCCGTGGAGCGCCGCCAAGCGTTATCGAGGCGCGAGTATCGGTCAGCCTGACGCCTAGCCGTAGCTCCTCACGCAAACGCAGCGCGCGAAGGAAGTACTCTTCAAACCGGGTCCGAAGGATGGTCAGGGGCGCACCGGTGGCGCCGCTGGTGCGGTGCACAATAAGACGTGGCCGGTCATACCCGGCGGCAACCAGCGACTCCGGCGGTTGCACCTGCATATCGGAACGTTCGGCGATGGGGAGCCGGTGCAGGTCCTCGATCCCGCGGACATCTACCGGGTGGATCCCATGGCGCCGGAAGAGCTCTCGATAGAAGGACGTCCGGTCATAGGCGTGCCGCACCAGACGCCGGAGGCATTCGCTCTGGTAGGCTTCCATCCGCTCACGGCTCCAGTTGGCGGAGCTCGCAACGGCGGCAAGGGCGCGGAGTGACCGCTGGGGGTCGGGCATCGCCTTACGAGCGATTATACAATCGGCCTGATGGATCTTGCTTCGCTTCCAGAGCGCTTCCAGGGCCAGCGCATCCTGTGGCAAACTCTCCTGGGCGGTTACTGCCTGGGTTTGGAGGGTCTGGTTCCGATCGCGGTGGTGGCGACGCTCGATGACGGGCTCGACTTGGACGTGATTGAGTGCAAGACGGGCATCCGGTTCTTTTCCTATGCAAGACGCGTCGGGAGGCGCGAACCGCCGGACGACAAAGGCATTGACCGGGCGATCGACTCGGTGCGGCAGGACGTAGAGGCCGCGCTCGCCGAAGCGCCCCGCGAAAGCTGGACGGCCGTGTGCCCTTACGCGAGCCGTGCTCTCAGCGCCTTCACGGCCGAGGCGGGCATCCGCTGCGTCTCCGTGGACTGGGATTTGTTCCAGTGGTTCAGCAGCAAGGTCCATTTGCTGGAAGGCTTGGCCAAGCTCGGTCTGCCGGTGCTGGCCGGCCGATGGCTACGACTGTCGTCGGCGAGCTACCAGGAACTGGCGGCAAATTATGGCGGCAGGTTCGTGGCGCAGGCGGAGGTGGGCGTGTCCGGCAGCGGGACGGCATTCGTTGAGTCTGACAAACAGTATGAAGAGGCCACGGCGCGATTTGGCCACACGCCGGTCCGCGTGACCCGGCACGTGGGAGCCTTGTCGTTCAACGTGAATGCGATTGCCACGGGACGCTGCACGGCGGTGGGGTATCCGAGCGTGCAGATTGTCGGCCAGCCCTTGCTGGAAAGCAAGCCGGGCGGCCATTGCGGGAATGACTTCTCCGCGACGGCGTCTGTGGAGCGGAGGCTGGTAAACAGCGTCCGGGAGCAGACGTCCCGGATCGGCGATTGGATGGCGGATCGAGGATACAGAGGACTCTTCGGCCTTGACTTTGTGGTGTGCGATGCGACCGGTGAGGTCTGCGCGGTGGACCTGAACCCGCGCTGGCAAGGATCGACCTCACTCGAGACACAAGCCGAGCGACGCCAGGGCCGCGTGCCGCTGGCGGCGGTCGAGATCGCTTATCGCCTCGGGCTCGTGGATGACCGGGAGGTGATGGAGATGTCCGATTCGTTTTATGAGCCGCTGGAGGGCTCACAGGTCTTTCCGAGGAACCGCGCGCCCGGGGACTGGACGGCGACCCGGGCCATGGAAGTGGGGGCGTTGGGACTCGACGAGATCGACTCACCGAACGGGATCGCTGTGTCGAGCGGGATCCCCCGTCCGGGGATGGCCCTGGCGGCCGGGACCAGGCTGCTGCGCATCTGCGGGCTTCGGCAGGCAGTCGATGCGCGGACCGGTCGGATGCTGCCGTGGGTGGAAGAGGCGGCGCGGCGAGTGTATGACGAAATCGCGTTGGAGCCGGTCAGGTGAGATCAGCGCGTAGCGGGTGGGGCCGGAGAGAGCATTATTGAGAGCCCTCTTCATTGAGAGCCCTCTTCATTGAGAGCCCTCTTCATTGAGAGCCCTCTTCACGAAGCACTCAGGATTCCGGCTGCTTGACCTCGACCTGATCGGCGCCTCACAGGTTGGCCGCTTCCCGCGGCAGCTCTTCAACGGGGGGCCGCCCGGCGACAACGCTTCGATCTACACCACGCAGATCGGCTCACCGACGGCCGGACAGACCCAGAACAACAGCGTGGTGGGGGAGAGGCAAAACCTCGCTGCGCCTGGTGTTTTAGGCCGGCGGACCGTTTCGATC
>CAYLSS010000433.1:2640-4770 GCA_964385765.1 uncultured Solibacteraceae bacterium | reverse complement strand
CTGATGCTGCGCCGCGCCATCGAGGACCCCACCGAGCGGGCGAAGAACTCGGCCGTCCTCTGCATCTTCGCCTTTACCAGCGTCGTCATCACCTATAAGGCGATTGACTGGTGGCGCACCCAGCATCCGGGAGCTGTGCTCAGTTTTCGGACCGGCGGCGGCAACATGGATCCGGCCATGGAAAGTATGCTGTTGTTGAACTTCCTGGCTTACCTCGTACTAGCTGCTCCGATTCTTCTGATCCGCATCCGTCAGGAGAGAGTCCAACGAGAAATCGATGCCCTCCGCCGCGAGGTGCACGCGCTGTAGCCAAGCTGCGGCTGAACTGCTTATGGACGAGCGTAACTTCACATTCATGTTTTACGGCTTTGCCGCCGCGTGGGCGATCCTCGCCGGCTATGTGGTCTACCTGGCCACGAAAGAAGGTAAACTGAGACGCCAACTGGATAATCTCAAGCGAATGCTTGAAGATCGGGATAATCAGACATGAAACGCCGACAAGTTTTGCAACTCGCCGCTGGCGCCGCTGTTGCCGGCGGATTCGCTCAGCGCGAAGCCCTTGCCGCCGCGCAAGCCAGCCGGGCTACCCGTGCCATGCCCACTCCCAAGATCACCGATGTTCAAGTGATCGCCACTGCTCCCCAAGGACTCCGGCTCGTCGTCGTCAAGATCCTCACGGACCAGGACGGTCTCTACGGATACGGCTGCGGAACCTTTACCCAGCGCGCCGACCTCGTGGTCGCCGCGGTCGAAAGCTACTTGAAGCCTTTCCTCATTGGAAGACCCGCCGACCGCATCGACGACACCTGGCAGGCAATGTACAACTCGTCCTATTGGCGCAACGGTCCTGTGCTCAACAATGCCATCAGCGGGGTGGATATGGCGCTTTGGGACATCAAGGGCCGCCAGGCCGGAATGCCTGTCTATCAGTTGCTCGGCGGCAAGTGCCGCGAGGCGGCCGATTGCTACGGCCACGCCTCCGGAGCCGAGATCCCCGAGGTGATCGAAAGCGCGAAACGATACATGTCCGAGGGTTTCCGCCACGTACGCATTCAGATCGGAGTCCCCGGCATGGCCGGCTATGGCGCGGGCGCCAGCTCGAAGAAGGTCCCGGCCCTGCATGACGGACGGGTCTACGAACCGGCGGTCTACATCCCGAGAGCGCTGGAGCTGTTTGAGGCTGCCCGGAAAGAACTCGGCGATGAAGTGGAACTCCTCCACGACGTTCATGAACGTGTCACTCCTACCCAGGCCATCCAGTTCTGCAAGGATGTCGAGCAATTCCGCCTCTTCTTCTTCGAGGACCCCCTTTCGCCCGAAGACATCGGCTACTTCCGCATCATCCGCCAGCAGTCCTCGGTCCCGATCGCCATGGGCGAACTCTTCAACAGCCCGCATGAATGGTCGCCCCTCATAACTGAACGCCTCATTGATTACATGCGAATGCACGTCTCGCAGATGGGCGGCCTGACGCCGGCGCGCAAGGTTGCCGCTGTCGGCGAGATGTTCAATGTCCGTACCGCCTGGCACGGGCCCGGCGATGTCTCTCCCATCGGCCATGCCTGCAACGTCGCCCTCGATCTCGCCTGCTGGAACTTCGGCGTCCAGGAGTACTCCCCGTTCCGCGAGCGCACTCGCGAGGTCTTCGACGGCTGCCCAGAAATGAAAGACGGCTACCTCTACGCCAACGAAAAGCCGGGCTGGGGGATCGAGGTCAACGAGGCGGCGGCGAAAAAATACCCGTTCGGCTACGGCGAGTCCGGCTTCAAAAAGGAATACAACGGCGGCTGGGGTGTAATCCGGAAGCGCGACGGAACGGTCATCAAGCAGTAACGGACCGAGCCCGCCCGGTTCAGCGGCAAGGTTGCCAACGCATAATGTCTATTGGTTGCCTGCGCTTTGTCGCGCCTCTTTGTACAAGTCAATCCGTGGTTGGCCACTGGACCGCTCAAGTCCTGCCTGGCGGCTTGACCTAACGTGCGCCGCGGCCCAGGAAAATGACCTTCACGGTGTGGAACATCACGTATACGTCTATGGTCATTGTGAGGTTCTTGATGTAGTAGAGATCGTATTCAAGCTTCGTGATCGTGTCCTCAATCGACGAGCTGTACTCGTGGTTGATCTGCGCCC
>CAYLSS010000433.1:1472-2630 GCA_964385765.1 uncultured Solibacteraceae bacterium | reverse complement strand
GCGCCCAGCCCGTGATGCCAGGCCTGACCGCCAGCCGCTGCCGGTAAAAGGGTATCTGCGCGGCCAACTCGTCGAAGAATTCCGGGCGTTCCGGACGCGGGCCGACCACGGCCATCTCTCCCCTTAATACGTTGAACAGTTGCGGCAATTCATCGATGCGGCTCCGCCTCAGAAACCGCCCGACCGGAGTAACGCGTGGATCGTTCTTCGCCGCCCACACCGCCCCGCTTTGATGTTCGGCGTCGATATACATCGAGCGAAACTTGTACACCGTGAAAGACTTGCCATTCTTTCCGACTCGTTCCTGCCGGTAGAGGATCGGTCCTTTCGAACTGAATTTCACCAGCATAGCGGCCACCACGATGACCGGAACCGACAACAACAACAGCGCCGCCGCAACCAGGGCCGAATACAGCGCCTGTACCTCGAGCATCTGGCGATTCGGACCCAGTTGCGTTCCAAAGATCAACTGCGATGGCCGAAGGTGTTCCAGGCACACCCGGTCAAAAGCCGCTTCGTAGGCGGTAGCCGCCTCCTCGATCTCGATTCCGGAGAATCGCAGATCCAGCAGATCGCTCAACGGCAGCCGGTTCCGCTGCTCGTGCATCCCGACCACAATCCGGTCCGGACGGTTGGCGTCTACCACGGTCCGGAAGTCATGCAGTGATCCCAGGTGTTGCAGACCGTCGAGCGACTTACCGTCAGAGGATTCGTCCACGTACCCGATACCGATTCGCCCAAGTTCGGGCCTTTTCTGAAACCGACGGTACAACTCTCCGATCAACTTGTCACCGCCGAGAAACAGCACTCGCTCGGCGTGCAGCGCGGCCGTCACGACATTGCTGAAGAGAATTCGCCACCCCGGCACGACCACCAAAGCCAGCCCGCTGCCAAACAGCATCACCCACCTTGGAAACACGAGCCCCGAATCGACATAATTCAAGAAAGCTTGACCGAAAAACGCCAACCCGAGGGCCAGACAAACCTGTCGGAGCAGCAGCGTCTTTGACGCCACCTTAAGATCCTCGTACAGATCCTGAAAATAGAAAGCCGTCATCACCACGCCCACGACAATCAGGATCCTGGTCAACCCGCCGCTATGAAGCAGAAACACCCACGGATCCGAAGCAATGATTATGCTCACCGCAACCATGTAAC
>CAYLSS010000433.1:0-1462 GCA_964385765.1 uncultured Solibacteraceae bacterium | reverse complement strand
GCCTCTGAGAGCAATAGCGCCCGGGTTGTGGATGGTCCTAGTAGCTTTTGGAGTCGCATCGGAATAGCGGCTGATTGGGCGCGATTTCCACAGTGTAACACGAGGTTTTCGCTCTCCCATTGCAGCGCGACGGTCTCCGGAAAGGCGCTCCGAATCGCCGTTCAGGTTCGATGGTTGACCAATCGCTGCAAGAGGTTTTGAAATCCCACGCCCGCTAGTCAATCCTCGAATATAGGACCGCAACGGTCGCAGTTTAAGTTGCTGAATCCAAAGAGTGCTGTCGATTGACATGCGAGCTGTGACGGGGCTAGACTCAATATAGGACCGAAAGGGTCTGAGTTTACTATGCTGAAGCTGAGCAAACGCGCCGACTACGGCCTGATCGCCTTGAAGCACCTCGCCGTACACCCGCATGAGGGGAGCGTCAGCGCGAAGGAAATCGCCAGTTGCTACGGCATCCCGATACCGCTGATGTCGAAGGTGTTGCAGACACTTTCGCGGGAGGGTTTCCTGGCGGCGGAGCACGGCACCCGAGGCGGATATCGCCTTGCCCGCGATCCGCGTGAGATCAGCGCCCTCGCCGTGATCAGGGCTATTGATGGCCCGATCATTCTCACGTCGTGCTTCACCGAACACGGTGAGTGCGACCAGTCACAGCTTTGCAGTGTCCGCGAGCCGCTGCGCCGCGTCCACGAGGGCATCCTCGACCTGCTGGACGGCATCACCATTACTGACATGTCGGACAACTGTGATGTGAAATCCGGCGGCCGCTGGGGCTCCTCGCCCGATCGCTTGCACCACGTGGCGACCGAGATTCCGGCTATGGCGGATTAAGACAAGAAGGAACTGTGATGACCAAGCCAATTTACATGGACTACCACGCAACATCGCCGACGGACCCCCGGGTCCTGGAGGCGATGTTGCCTTACTTCAATGAGCAGTTCGGTAACGCAGCCAGCCGCAATCACGCCTTCGGCTGGGAGGCCGAGGAGGCCGTCGAAAAGGCCCGCCAGCAGATCGCTGACCTGATCGGTGCAAAACCCAAGGAGATCATCTTCACGAGCGGTGCCACCGAGTCCGACAATCTGGCTGTCAAGGGCGTGGCCGAGATGTATGCCGAGAAGGGCAATCACATCATCACCGCCGCCACCGAGCACAAGGCGATCCTCGATACCACCAAGAAGCTCGAAAAGCAGGGCTACAGGATCACCTATCTGCCCGTGATGAAGGACGGCCTCATTGATCTGGATCAGCTTCGGGACGCCATCACCGACAAGACAATCCTTATTTCGATCATGTACGCCAACAACGAGATCGGCGTCATTCAGCCGGTTCGGGAGATCGGAAAGATCGCCGCTGAGAAAGGCGTGCTCTTCCACTCCGACGCTGTCCAGGCGATCGGAAAGGTTCCCGTTGACGTACAAGCCGATGGCATCCACCTGGCCTCGCTGACCGGCCACAA
>CAYLSS010000432.1:0-4775 GCA_964385765.1 uncultured Solibacteraceae bacterium | reverse complement strand
CGGGACGGGCATGTTCTGCAGCTTCATGCGGAGCTGGGGGTTCTTGGCGGCGTTGAGGGCGCGCTCGATGTGATGGTTGCCGAAGCCGGGAACCTCACCGAGAGTTGTCGGGAGATTGACACGGGTTTCGAAGCCGCGCAAGCCTTCGGAGACGGCGACTGCCAGATCACGTCCACCGGCTTCGCCGCAGTCGGGCGCGCCGGCGCGGGTCAGGCTCGCTCCGACCACCTCCAGCGGCTGCTGGATGGCCGGAGAGTAGAACACCGTGTAGTAGGGATTCATCATGATGCAGGCGCGACCGTGGCTGAGGATGTCGATGAGCGAGAAGCTGGTGAGATGCGCGCCGTTGGTGCCGCCCACCATGATCGCGTACCCGCCGAGATCGGTCGCCAAGGCGAGCGCCTCCCGGCCCCGGGCGTCGGAGGGATTCTCGATGACGCGCGGCAGGTTCTGGAACACCAGGTCGAAGGTCTCACGGGCGACATCGACCATCAGCGCGTAGTGCTGCTTGCCGGCCGCTCCGAAGAGGACTTCGAGCGAATGGGACACGCCGTCGAGCGCGCCGTCGGCGGTCAGGTTGGCAGGGCACGTATGGGTGACCTCGAAGTCGAACATTGCACGATGCGGCACGATTGCGTCGTCGACAATCAGCTTCTTCTGGCCGGCGGCAACGTCGGTGATATTCGAGTACTTGGTGAGGTGAGCCGAGGAACTGGCGGCGGTCTGAATCGCGAGATGGGGCGTCAGCGACTTGCTGGTACGCTCGATGGCCGATGTCACCAGGCCCATGCCGAAGTAGTCCTCGATGGCGCCGCCGAGCACGCGCAATACGTCGGCGGCCTTGGCGCAGTCGATAGTGGAGCCGGCGCCGAAGCTGACGTAGAAATCGGGCGCCAGTTCGCTCATCTCGCCGGAGATACGCTGTAGATCTTCGAGCGGGGCGTTCGGCCGCGCTCCCCGGATGACGCCGATTACTTCCTTGCCCGCGGCCTCCAGGGACTTTTTGATGCGGGCCACGTAGTCGTCCGAGCCGGGGAATCCGCCGCGAACGATAACGCAGCGCCTGCCGAAGTCGCCGACGAGCTCACCGGCACGGTCAATGACGCCGTTTCCGCTGAGGTAGGCGTTCCCCTTGAACTCCCGAATGAGATTCCCGGCGCGCGCGAATGATGACATTCTTTTTCCCTCCTCCCGACTCCCTCTATATACTGCTAGCATGATCGCCAAGCGCCCCGCGTTTTCCAGCGGAGAAAAGTCAGGGAGTTTACCGGGGGACCGCTGCTCGTTGCGTTTCGGATTCAGGGTCGCGGCGTTTCTGGCGGCAGGGTGGTTGGCATTGCTGACCGCGCAGGAGCGGACTTTCCCACGGATGAACGTGACTCCCATCGGGGATCAAGACTCCTTCGATGAGGAGCCATCGATGGCGCGGGCGCCGGACGGGTCGGTTTATGTCGCCTGGGTCGGCTTCCGCGAGGGCCACGATACGCTCCAGGTAGCCCGCTACGGGATCGACAAGGCGGCAAGGAGGCTGATCTGACCTTCGCCGACACGGCCCCCGAGAAGGGCCGAAGCTATTATTACGTGCGCATCATCCAAACCGACGACGAGATCGCCTGGTCCAGCCCGGTGTGGTTCGGAACGGACAACTAGCGGGTCCGGAGGTAGATGGGCTTTTTTCAGAGAGAGGTGACGCTACCCATGAAGATTTTGGTTACTGGCGGTACAGGCAATGTCGGCAGCGAGTTGGTGCCGCGGCTGATCGATGCCGGCCACGACGTTCGAGTGCTGACCCGTTCGCCGTACAAGCTGAAAGAGATGGCCGGCAGAGTCGAGATCGCCCAGGGAAGTCTCATCGACGAGGCAAATCTGGCGCCGGCGATGGAAGACCTGGACGCCGTATTCCTTCTGACGCCTTTGTCGCAGGATGAGACCGAGCAGGGACTTAACGGAGTAGCGGCGGCCATGGCTGCTGGTGTCCGGCGGATTGTCTACCTGACGGTCCACAAGGTCGCCGAGGGCAGGCACATTCCGCACTTCGGCTCGAAGCTGCCGGTCAGGGAAATGATCGAGGCTTCAGGAATGGAATTTGTCTTTCTCGAACCGAGCAACTTTTTCCAGACGGACCTTTGGATCGAGGATCCGATCCGCCAGTTTGGAGTGTATCCGCAGCCTTTGGGCAATATCGGCGTGAACAGGGTGGATGTGCGCGACATCGCCGATGCCGCCGTCAACGCGGTGTCGAGCGGCGAGCACAAGGGGAACAGGTGCCCCGTCGTCGGTCCGGAGCGACTGACAGGCGAGGACTGCGCGGCGGTGTGGTCGAAGTATCTCGGCAAGGAAGTCCAGTACGTCGGCGACGACCTGGACAACTGGGAAAAGCAGGCCGAGCTGATGATGCCTCCCTGGATGGCTCGCGACCTGCGGATCATGTATGAATTCTTCCAGAAGGAGGGATTGCTGGCGTCGGATGCGGATGTGCAAGCGAGCAGGAAGGTGGTCGGCCATCCGCCGCGGTCGTTTGAAGATTTTGTGGCGGAGGTAGCCGAAGAGTGGAAGTAAGAAGGGGGCTCGATCGTGCTCTCTGGGCGCGCTTGTACTTTGCTCTTGGAAACGGAGGGGTTTGCTACTCGACGCCGCGGCGATGCTCCGCGCGGCGCACCTCGGCCTCATCGAGACCGAAGTAATGCGCGACCTCGTGCCAGACGGTGTCCTCAACCATCTTGGCGAGGTGTGCTCGGCTCCGCGCCCGGCGTTCGTGAGGCCGCTGGAAGATGACGATCCGGTCCGGCATCTGGAAACTCTGGTAGACGCTGCGCTCGGTAAGTGGTACGCCCTCGTAGAGACCTAGCAGGTTGGGATTCGGGCCTTCTGGCTCGACTACAAAGTAGACGTTGTCGAGCCGGGAGCGAAAGCGAGGCGGAATCTTGCGGACGGCGCGCTCCACCAGGTCATCAAACTCGCGCGGACTGAGCATCTCTGCAATCATTGTAAGGTCGGGCCGATTATTCTGTTGCTCGGCCCCGACCTGAGAAGCCGGGTCGCGAGAAGAGGGTCCAGGTGTTGCCGGGACGCTTTCGTTAGGGTGCGGCCAGTATCGCGATTTTGAATCAGCCGATGAGTGAAACAAGCAGCCCTGACTTGAACGCGGTCACCAGCGGACTTGGCATTGGGCGGCTGCGCCGCCACATCTTCTTATGCGCCGACCAGACGGTCCCGAAGTGCTGCGCCAAGAACGAGTCGCTCGAATCCTGGAACTATCTCAAAAAGCGGCTGGCCGAGCTCGGACTTCAGCGGGGGGACGGCCGTGTCTACCGCACGAAGGCCAACTGCCTGCGAATCTGCCAGCAGGGGCCGATCGCCATTGTCTATCCAGATGGGATCTGGTACCACTCGGCGAGGCCGGCGGTGCTCGAGCGGATCATTCAGGAGCACCTGATTGGCGGGCGACCGGTCGCCGACTACGTCTTCGCGGTCGATGCGTTGGGCGGAGGCGGTCATGATGGACGGGAATAAGCGGGTCGTGGTGGCCATCGATGGTCCTGCAGGATCCGGCAAGAGCACAATCGCCAAGCGGATCGCGGCGAAAACCGGATCGCTTTACATCGACACAGGTGCGATGTACCGGGCGGTTGGCCTGTGGGCGCTGCGAACGAACATTGCGCCCGATGACGCACAGCACCTGACGCAACTGGCCCAGGAAGCCAGAATCGAGCTGGAAAACAATCCCGACCGCGTGCGGCTAAACGATGAAGAAGTCACCGACGCGATCCGCAGTCCAAAGGTCTCCGAGGCGGCGTCGAAGGTATCGGCGATTCCGGGTGTCCGGCGGGCGCTGGTAGCGAAGCAGCAGGCGATGGGCGCCATGGGAGGGGTGGTGATGGAAGGTCGCGACATCGGCACGGTGGTGTTTCCGGATGCGATGGTGAAGGTCTTTCTGGACGCCGCTCCCGAGGTTCGCGCCGAGCGGCGCCTGAAGCAACTCCGGGAGAAAGGAGAACATCCGGCGCACGATGAAGTTTTCAAGGAAATCACCGAGCGAGACCGGCGCGACAGCACGCGCGCTGATTCTCCTCTGCGCCAGGCGCCGGATGCGGTTTTTGTCGACACGACGGAAATGTCCGTTGAAGATGTTGAAGAGGCTATCCTGAAGATAATCAGGGATCGAACGTCAAACTGAAAGGATAGAGCAAGTTGAATCACCTAGTCGTCATGAAATTCGGCGGTACAAGCATGGGCAGCGCCAAGCGGATTCGCAAAGCCGCCGAGATCGTCGCCGCCAGTGGCAAGGAGAGACCGGTGCTGACCGTCGTGTCGGCTATGTCCAAGATCACGGACCTGCTGATCGATACGTTGAGACACGCCGAGGTAGACGACAAGACGGGCATGGAGGCGAACCTGGAAGAACTGGAACAGCGTCACGTCGATACGTGTCGCGAGTTGCTGTCGCCGGTCGAGCAGTCCGGGACGCTGGCCGAGATCACCTCCACCATCGCCGATTTCCGCCGCATCGTGAAGGGGATGCACATGCTGGGAGAACGTCCGCCGCGCTCGGTTGATGAAGCGATCGCATTCGGCGAGCATCTTTCTTCGACCCTCATGGCCGCCTATTTACGGTCACAGGGATTTGGATCGGAAGCGGTGAACAGCCGGGATCTGGTGGTCACCGATGCCGTCTTCGGCGCCGCCTCGCCGCTTGCAGGTCCCACCGAGGAGCGGGCCCGGGCGAGGCTGCTGCCGCTGCTGCAGCGGGGGCGCCTTCCGATAGTGACCGGTTT
>CAYLSS010000431.1:0-4780 GCA_964385765.1 uncultured Solibacteraceae bacterium | reverse complement strand
AGTAGACAGTGTCAAGGACGCCGTGTGGTAATCTAGTCGGCTACTATGACCAGACGCAGCCTCGCGGGGGGCCTTTTGGCTGCGAGCCTGGCGGCATGCGCTTCGCCGCAAGGCACACGGGTTCGCTTAACGGGGGTTGTGCAGGCTACTCCAATTGTCGTCTCCTCTCCTGTGTCCGGCCGGATCGCGAATGTCGCTGTCGAGGTCGGACAGGAGGTTGCGAGCGGGGAGCCGCTGGCGGCGCTCGACACGGCCGGGATCCAGGAAAAAATCAGGCTGCTCGAAGGACAGGTGTCCGTGATCGAGGCCCGTTGGCGTTCGGCGCGCACGCTGGGTGAGCTAGAGGTCAGGAGAGCCGGCGAGACGAGGGAGAGCGCATCGGCCCAACTCGACATCGCGGCGAGGCAGCGGGACCGGGCGCGGAAGACGATGGAGGAGTACGATCGGAATCCACCGCATGTCCGGCGGCGGGTAGAAGCCGGCCGCGTTGTAGAGGAACGCAATGACTTTGGACGGCTGCAGGTCGAGTGGGCTGATGCGCGATTGAGCTTCTTCGAACTCCAGGCGTTGGCTGTCGAGAATGCCATCCGCGAGGCGGAGTCTGCACGGCGAGCCGCCGAGGTCCGAGCCAAAACGGAAGCGAATCCCTGGGCCGTAGAGTTGCTCGAACATCGGCATCGGCTTAACGAAGCACGGCGGATGCTCGAGGACCATGTCATCCGCGCGGCCGGCGACGCAATGGTGAGCGTCAGGGTGAGGGAAGCCGGGGAGTTCGTCGAACGCGGCGACCCGATTGTTGTCCTTTATGACCCGGAGGAGCTGTGGGTGGGTGTGTCGGTGGAGGAATCGATCGTCGACAGATTCGACGAGGGCGATCGCGCCCCGGTCGAACTGCCAAACGGACGGAGGATCCAAACCATCGTGGAGAGTGTTTCTCCAGCAGCCGGCTTCGTTACGCAGCGGGACGTGGACCGGGTGCGCCGGGACATTCGTGCTTTTCGACTGAAGCTCAAGCTGCCGGAAGATGCGAGGGCCAGGCCGGGTATGACCGCCTATGTCCACATCCGCGAATGAGCCGGCGATCCGCGTCGAGAGGCTCCGTAAGTCTTACGGGCGTTCGGTGGCGCTGGACGGGGCGGACTTGCACGTGGCGCAAGGCGAGTCGTGGGCGCTGCTCGGGCCGAACGGGTCTGGAAAGACGACGCTGTTGCGAATCGTTTCGACGGTTGCGCCGCCAAGCGGCGGGAGCGCGCGCGTGTTCGGCTTGGACGTGACGAGGAACACTCGCGACGTCCGGCGCATCATCGGCTACGTGCCCCAACTTCCTAGCACGGACCTCGAACTGACTTGCGTGGAAAACCTGCACTTCGCAGGTGGCCTCTTCGGCTTGGGTCCGGTGGAGAGAAGGGTGCGAATCGCGGAACTGCTGGACTTCTTTGGGCTCGGCGAGAGTCGCGATCGGGTGGCCGGCGAGCTTTCGGGAGGGATGAACCGCCGGCTTGAGCTGGCCCGGGCGATGGTGCATGAGCCGAGACTTCTGCTGCTGGATGAGCCGAGCACGGGGCTGGACCCGCGTGCCCAGGACGAACTCTGGGAACTGCTCGACCGGCTGCGGCGCGAGCGCGGGCTGACATGCCTGATGGCTACTCACAGACTTGACGACGCCGAGCGCGCTTGCGGCCGGGTCGGCATTCTGAGGCGAGGGCGAGTCACGGCGACCGTCAATGTTGGCGGTGGTCCGGCACTGAGCGAGATCTACTCGACTGGCGCCGAAGAGGATTGACATGCGTCCGACGTTGGCCTTCGCGGCTCGTGACCTGCGAAAGTACTTCCGCCGGCCGCACTTGATCGCGATCAGCGTGGTGCTGCCGCTGTTGCAGTTTGTCGTGATCGGACACTCGTTTGGCGGGAAGATCCGGCAGGTCCCGGTCGCCGTGATGAGCTACGACACCGGGCCGCCGGCGCTCGACGTGCTGGAACGGCTTCGGGCGGTGGAGTCGACCACCGGTCTATTGCGCGTTGATCTGGTACGTGACGAGGGTGAGGCGTTGAGGAGGCTGCGGCGCGGCGAGGTGGTTGGCGCGGTGATCATCGAGCCGGACTACTCGGCCCGAATCTACCGGGGGGAATCGGGTGGCATCGGCGTTGTTGTTGATAACACGGACCTGTTTGTTGCCGGGGCGCTCGAAGCGGGCTTGCGGGAGGTGGTGGCGCGACAGCAGGTCTGCTCGACCCCGCTTCCGGTCGTCGAGCTGTTTCCGTTCGTCGACTACTTGCAGTACCTGATCCCTGGCGCCGTCATGGCGGCCATTTACATCGTTTGTTTCATCGGCGGCGGCATTTCCTTTGTGGACGACAAGGTTACCGGGCGCCAGGAGGGTTATCTGGCGACGCCGGTCCGCTCGTATCAGATTCTTGGGGGGCTGATTGCTGCTTCGGCGGTCAAAGCGTTCATTGCCGCAATCGCGGTTACGCCGCTGGCCTTATGGATTGCGGGATGCGTCAGGCAACTCACAATCGCCTCCGCCATCTGGCTGACGGTGGTTCTGGCCGTCTCCGCCTTGGCCGCAGCCGGCTTCCTGACGGCGCTCACCATCCGTCTGCGTTCGGTCGGCGGCATCATGTTCCTGAACAGCGTAGCTAACATGGTGCTGTTCTTTCCCTCCGGAGCGCTATATCCAGTGGCGGGTTTCCCGTGGTGGTTGCAGGGCATCGCAAAAATTGATCCATTTACCTATGTCGTCCGGCCGATCCGCATGGTATTGTTCAAACATGGTTACTGGGAGGCCATTTCCGGAGACGTACTCACACTTGCTGCGATCGGCGTGGCGAGCTTTCTAGTGGCCTGGGCGGCCTTCCCTAGAAAACTTTGATTTTGGGGCCCGCACCCGTGGAGTTCCAATGCGACACGTGTGGTTACTACTGTCTCTGGTTTGCGCCGTCAATCTCGGTGCGCAACCCTGTTCTCCGATCCGCTTCAACATCATTCCAGAGCGCACAATTGCGCGGAGCTCTTCGCCCGTGACGGGCTCCGGCGTGGCCCGGCAAGCGGATGGATCGTTCCAATTGCACGAGTACCTGCGCACCAGGCCCGGAATCGACCTCGACTCCTTCTCCATGGGGGCGGTGGTCCCGAACCTGCAGCGGGAGCTGTTCGAGTGCTCAGGGCAGACGGTGGGCACACCGGCGGCGGGGGCCGTGCCTGAGCCGTTCGCACCGCTATCGGGGGTGTCCTCGACCGAAGTCTTGGTCACAAACCTGACCGGTGACGAAGGTCCCGCGATGCTGGTCTTCGACCGTTTTGCTGAGCCGGATACGGTGGTGGTGGGGTTGTTCGACGAGTCGATCACACTACAATCGACGGCAACCTATTCCACCGGCGGCAACCCGTTCCACGTGCTGGCGGCTGACTTTAATTCGGATGGCAACACTGACGTCGGCGTGTTGTTCCGCGGTGACTTCGGCGGCGCAAACGGTGGCATCTCCGTGCTGCTCGGAAACGGGGACGGTACGCTCCAGGAGGCGGTGAACTACATCACGGGCGAGGTTCCTTCTTCGGCGACAGCGGCCAACTTCAACAATGACAGCTTTCCTGACATCGCGGTGGCCCATAACAATCAGCAGGAGGTCAAGGTCCTGTTCGGACAGGGGGGTGGGACCTTCGGAGAGCCGGTGACCATTGCGAGCTCGGGCTTTCCACTTGCCGTAGCGGCTGCAAAGATCAATGGGGATCCGTTCGACGACCTCGTCTTTACTACGGGCGGCGGAGCGTTGCTCCTGCTCAGTAGCGGGAACGGCGCGTTCGGGGCCGAGATCGCGGTAGACGGCGATGTTAACGCGGCGGCAGTGGTTGCGGGCGACGTGAACGACGATGGCAGAACCGATCTGGTCTTGGGCGATACCAGCGGCGACTTGATTTCGGTGGTTCTTGGCGACGGCGCCGGCGGGTTTGGTCCGCCGGTCCGTTACCCGGGTGGACGGTGGCCTGGCGCACTGTTCATCCACGACTTCGACCGTGACGGAAACAACGATGTCGTGGTGGCCACGGGACACCCGGACGCGCTGACCTGGATACCGTTCGGCAGCACGATCGCGGTGCTGCGCGGTCAGGGAGACGGCACGTTTGTCGGGGCTATTTCGGTGTTCGGGGGCATCTCGGGCAGCGCGATCGTGTCGGCGGACTTCAACCGGGACCAGAACCCGGATCTCGCTGTTTCGCGGCAAGGTGGGATTGCGGTGGCGCTGGGACGCGGCGACGGCACGTTCGAGCTACCGGAGACGGTGAGCATCCCGCCGGTAGGCATTTTCGGCGGGCCCCAGCAGTTGGCCTCCGCAGATCTGAACAACGATCAGAATGCCGACCTGGTGGTGGTCGCGGCCAATGATGTCTGGAGCCTGCCCGGCAATGGTGACGGGACCTTCGGCGCACCCGTCTCCACGGCGACCGTTATCGACCCCGGCGCTGTGCTCGCAGGTGATCTGAACGGTGACAATCTCGATGACGTCGTCGCGCTCGGCTCCAACGGGTACGCGGTCCACCTGTCGAGGCCGAACGGGACGCTCGGCGCGGCGCAAACCACGGCGGTAGAGAACGCGGTACAACTGCAGGCTCTCGCGCTCGGGCGCGCTAACGGTGATGCGGCGCTGGACTTGTTCATCGTCGACAACGGCTCCTTGGGCACGAACGACGGCGGATTGCTGGTCCTGCTTGGCACTGGCGGAGGAGGCTTTGGCGCGGCGAACAGACTGGAGGCCGGGGCGAATCCCCGAGCCGTGAAGG
>CAYLSS010000430.1:1514-4783 GCA_964385765.1 uncultured Solibacteraceae bacterium | reverse complement strand
AACTGAAAAAAGACCTTACGTTAATCGATGTGTTTTGCCTCGCGTCGGGCGCCATCTTCGTTTACTTTGCGGAGGCCGAAGGGGGGAGGCGAGGTCCTTTTTCAGTACTTGCTGGGTCCGCTTGCGAGACACGAGTCAGTGGGTGTTTCCATCGTCCTGCCCGAGGGCGTCGACCCGGCATCCGTCCGCATCGTCGTCGACCCATTCAACGAGGTGCTCGAGTCTGACGAAACCAACAACAGCCTCCGGGCAGCCTCTGTCGGGTAGTGAAACAAGTGGAATCGGCCGAAATCTCTTCGGCGGATCACGAGCGGTTTGAAGCCGCTTCAACCTTTCTACCTGTCAGCTAAGCTGGGATGGTCATGGGAAGATTCCGCTTCTTCACGGTGCTTTTGCTGCTGGCCTCGACACTGCCCGCCCAACAGCAGGCTCGCAAGCTCGTGCTGATCACCGCCGATGGCCTCCGCTGGCAGGAGGTGTTCAGCGGCGCCGATCCGGGAATGCTTCACGCCGACGACTTCGGCATGGATGACGCGGTCGACGTGGTGGACCGCTTCGATGGCCGGTTGCCAGAGGAGCGCCGCCGGCGGTTGATGCCGTTTCTCTGGACCGAAGTCGTGCGCGACGGTGTGATCTACGGCAATCCGGCCAGGCACAGCGAGGTGGTAGTGCGGAACCGCCATCTGTTCTCCTATCCCGGTTACTCGGAGATTCTCACCGGAGGTCCACAGGACGAGGTGATCAATAGCAACGAGAATCGCCCGAATCCGTCGAAGACAGTGCTCGAGGTTCTGCGCGAGGAACTGGATCTCGATCGCGAGCAGGTAGCGTTGTTCGGTTCATGGAGTGTATTCACCGGCATCGGGGCGAGCAAGCCGGGGAGCATCTATATTAACGCCGGCTACCAGCCTCTCGATCTGCCGAATGTCTCGAGCCGTCTCGAGCAGTTGGAGCGTGAGCAGTTCGAACTGCTGACGCCCTGGCGCAACGTCCGCCACGACTACATCACCTTCGAGATGGCGCTCGAGTATCTCCGGACCGTCAAGCCGCGCGTGCTGTACATTGCGCTCGGCGAGACCGATGATTGGGCGCACGAGCGCCGCTATGACCGCTATCTCGAAACCGCCCGCTACTTCGACGAATGCCTCCGGCGGCTCTGGCAGGCGTTACAGGAGATGCCGGAGTATCGCGACCAGACCACGATGATCGCCAGTACAGACCATGGTCGCGGCAGCACCGCCGAGCGCTGGCCGCATCACGGCGCGAAGATCGAGGAAGCCGAGTTCGTATGGATCGCAGCCCTGGGACCCGATCTGAGAGAGAAAGGCGAGGCCGATTCCACAGGGCGCCTCACCTCGAGCGACATAGCACCCACGATGCTGTCATTGGCCGGCATCGACTACCGTGAACTCGAGGGAGTCCAGGGCAAGCCCATTGCCGGAATCAGCGGCAGGTAGGCGGCCGTGTTCTCCCGTATTGCGAATACCGGCGCGAGCTAGAGATTCTCGTCTGACCTTTCCCCGAGATCGTACGAATAGGCGAGAAACATCCACTTACCCCTGTGCTTGTAAATTCTTCAAACCTCCTGATCCGAGGGCACTCTTCCTAAAGTCGAATGGCGGCGGAACGTCGAGCCGCAGCCGGGCGTGCATGGTCCATATCATGGCAGGCGAGCCGGTGGATTTGCACCGCGCCCGGTGGTGTTGCACCGCTTTGGGTGAGGGCATCGGCGGCCAACCCCGCCGAAAATTCCGCGACATCCGGTTTGGCGTGGAACGTGCAGTTTTGGTTGTCGGGCAAGGGAAAGGAGAACCCGGAATGAGAACGACTCTACTAGCGATTGCGATCCTTTTTGCGGTGTCCGCGCCGATGGACGCCGAGCACAGAAAATACCGGCGGCGCGGCTACAGCGTTTACGGTCATGTGGAAGCTGGTCCGGGCTATGGCCGAAGCCTCCATTTCAGCACCAAGCCGCACCGTTACCGCCGCCACCATCCCGGGCATCACCGTGACCGTTACGTATGTCGCCGATGCCGTCCGGGTTACCGGGGTCGCGGTCCAATCTATCGAGACTACCGTCCAGGGTACCGTTATTACAGTCCAAGCTATCGGCCAGTTCCGAAGTATCGGTACAAACATCACAAGAGGCGGCACTACGACAAGAAGTATTATCGAAAGCATAACCGTCAATACGGCTATCCCTACTGTCGCTAATCCCGGAGCGGCGCCTCCGCAAGAGGGAAGCCGGCGCGCACGGAGCCGGGTCTGGAAGGAAATTCCGTTGGCGAGCGTGCAGACCCGGCTCGCCCGAAGAGCAGTGGTTTATACTGCGAGTATCGGGACTCCAGGACGGTGATTCTCAGTGGCCTAAGGATAACGGGGGCGTTGTGAGCTACGCGGAATTCAAGCTCAGCACAGGACTTCCGCATCTCGACCGGATTCTGCGCGGCCTGATCCCCGGTGACAACGTGACGTGGCGGATCGCGTCTGTCGACCAATACCGGCCACTGGTGAAGCCGTTCTGCGAACACGCACAGCAAACCGGGCGGCGGCTCGTTTACTTCCGATTCGCAAGTGATCCGCCGTTGATCGGAAAGGGCTCCGGCGCGGAGACTCATCATCTAGAGCTCGGCCAGGGATTCGAGCCCATCATCAGACAAATCCAGAACGTGATCGAGCAAGCGGGACCGGAAACTTACTATGTATTCGACTGCCTGTCGGACATCGCCGTCGGCTGGTACAGCGACCGCATGCTCGGCAACTTCATCATGCTCATCTGTCCCTATATCTGGGAGCACAAGGGAATAGCGTATTTCCCATTACTTCGCGACACGCATTCATATCACGCTTCGCACTTCATCGCGGAGACAGTGCAGGTTCTAATCGATGTCCACGATCATGGAGGGAAGACTTATCTTCTACCGCGGAAGGTCGAGGGCCGGTACTCGAACACCATGTACATGCTTCATGCCTGGGAAGGCGACGTGTTCCGTCCGGTTACCGATAGCAGCATAAATACCGAAGTTCTTTCCGGAAGTTCCTGGCGGACCCAGGACAGCCGGTCGCAACTGCTTGGTTTCTGGGGGCGGACGTTCGCCGAAGCGGAGGAGATGCAGCGCGCTCTCGATCGCGGCGAGAGGACCCGAGAGGATGCACAGCCTCTGATCGACCGACTGCTGCAAATGATGGTGAGGCGCGAAGGACGGATCTTCGAACTTTCCCGGAAGTATCTCAGGCTCTCTGACTTGCTCGGTGTCCGGCGCAGGATG
>CAYLSS010000430.1:0-1504 GCA_964385765.1 uncultured Solibacteraceae bacterium | reverse complement strand
GGGACCCTTGGGCGGTAAGTCCGTGGGGATGCTGCTCGCCCGGGCGATGCTCGGAAAACAGGATCCGTCGTGGGATGAGGCGCTCGAGCCTCATGACAGCTTCTACGTTGGAGCCGATGTGTTCTATAGCTATCTTGTTCAGAACGGTCTTTGGTGGATCAAGCAGAAACAGAAGGATCCGGATTACTTCCTGGAAGGGCTGGCGATCGCCCGACTCCAGATCAGGAATGGAACCTTCCCCGATTACATCATGGAGCAGTTCGGCGACCTGCTCGACTACTTCGGCCAGTCACCGATCGTAGTTCGTTCGAGCAGTCTTCTGGAGGACAGCTATGAAAGTACGTTCGCCGGGAAGGCGAGGAGCTACTTCTGCGGCAACGAGGGCTCGCGGGAGGAGCGGCTGAACGATTTCGTATCGGCCGTGAAGGGCGTTTACGCGAGTGGGATGAGTGAGGATGCGCTGAAGTACCGTTCCGCGCATGGGCTTCTCGGACAGGATGAGCAGATGTCGATTCTTGTCCAGAGAGTTTCGGGCAAGGCGCATGGGCGGTGGTTCTTCCCCGACGTAGCGGGTGTTGGTCTTTCGTTCAACCCGTACGTGTGGAACGAGCACATCGATGCGGGGGCGGGTGTGGTGAGGCTTGTTGTCGGTCTTGGGACGCGGGCTGTAACACCGTCCGGCCACGATTTCTCGCGTTTGATCGCCCTGAACGCTCCGGAGCGGCAGCCTTTGCGGACCGCCGACGAGGCGAAGAAATGGGCCCAGCGGAGAGTAGACCTTCTCGAGTTGGAAGCGAACGAATGTGTCGCGGTTGATTTTCCCGACGTGGCCTCTAAGTGCCCCTCGCTGCCGCTCGACCTACTGGCGACCCGCGATGAAGAGTTAGCACGGTGGGCGGCGGCGCGCCGAAGGGAGGATGTCTCTCCCTGGGTGATCAGCTTCGAGACGCTCATCAGGAAAACGGACTTCGTCGATCGGATGCGCAGCTTGCTGCAGACGCTTCAAGAGTGCTACGGTCATCCTATCGACGTCGAGTTCGCGGCCAATTTCGGCGCCGACGGCACATACTCCATTAACTTACTCCAATGCCGCCCCATGCTCGGTCGCGGCGAGGCGGTTTCGACCGAACTTCCGGACGGCATTAAGGAGCAGGACCGCATCCTCGAAGCTCGGGGGCCGGTGATCGGCTTCAGCCGGGAGGTCCCAATAGACCGTATTGTCTATGTCGTTCCGCAAACGTACTCGGCGCTCGAGCTCAAGGAGCGCTATGCGGTAGCGAAACTGATCAGCCGCCTGAGTCGCGCCGGCGACGGTAGTCCAGACCGGAACACCTTGCTTCTTGGTCCGGGACGCTGGGGCACGATCGATCCATTCGCCGGAGTATCGATCTCTTGCACTGAGATCAGGTCCGTGTGCGCGATTGGGGAGATCGTGACCATGCGCGAGGGATTGACGCCGGCCGCGAGTCTGGGCGACCACATGATCAACGAACTGGTCGAGTCG
>CAYLSS010000429.1:0-4795 GCA_964385765.1 uncultured Solibacteraceae bacterium | reverse complement strand
AACATAGAATCGGCAACTTCATCCTCTCGATGGCGATGTCTGTGCTGTACTTCCGTTGGGTCCGCGACTCTCAATCCGGAATGTGGGTGTTTCGCCGCTCCATTCTCGAGAAAATGGAACTCCTCTCCGACGGCATGTCGTTCTCCGAGGAAATCAAGATCGAGGCTTTACGCCGGCGCCTTCGCTTCGAGGAGATCGCGATTCAGTACTCTTCCCGCCTTGGCGAGATCAAGCTGAATCCCTGGAGGGACGGCCTGTACAATCTCTACTTTCTGGCCCGCAAACGACTGCCCTGGCGTGGCCGGCGTCTGGAGAACGCGCTTGCGAATTCCGCGAAGACGTGACGGCTCCGTCGCGCCCCCTGCCGAAGCCTCACCCATGGCGGATCTGACGGCAATCATACCGACCCACGGACACCAGGCATTGCTCTCATCGGTCCTCGCCGGCCTTGCCGGACAATCCGCGCCGCCCGCCGAGATCATCGTTGTCGACAACGCCTCACCCGATGACTCGGCCAACATGGCCCGCTCCTTCGGTGCGCGCGTCATCGAGATGGGCGCTAACGCCGGCTTCTGTCGTGCCGTGAACAAGGGAATCCAGGCTGCCCGAACGCCATATGTCGCGATTCTTAACAATGACATCCTGATGAGCCCCCACTGGTTGGAGCGTCTCGTCGACGCGATCGAAACCTCAGGCGCCTGGTTCGCCGTCGGAAAGATCTTTCGTTATGACCAATCCGGCATCCTGGACGGAACATTCGACATGGTGTCACGGGGCGCCTGCGCCTGGCGCGGCGGCGAGGGTCGTCGCGACGAGCCGCTTTGGAACTTGCCGGCGGAGATCTACTTCCCCCCTTTCACGGCGGCCGTCTTCCGGACCAGGCTGTTCACAGAGGTTGGGCTACTGGACGAACGGTTCGAATCGTACTTCGAAGATGTCGATTTCGGAATCCGTTGCGCCCTCGCGGGCTGCACGGGCCGATACGTGCCGGACGCTGCCATTCGCCACATCGGCAGCGCGACTCTGGGAACATGGGACTCGCGCAAGGTCCGGCTTATGGCCCGCAATCAGTTATTGCTGGTCGCCAAGCACTATCCGAAGCGCTGGTGGCGGCATCTTGGCTGGCCGGTGCTGGTCGGTCAGCTACTGTGGGGGGGCGTCGCCATGCGTCACGGGAGCGCACTGGCCTATTTGCGGGGAAAGCTAGATGCTCTCCAGCTCTTCGGCAGTTGGCGAAGTACCGCTCAACCTTCGCGCGGGGCAATCCGGGATATCCTTTGCAGCAGCGAGGGGCAGCTCCGGCAGCTCCAGTCGGCCGCCGGCTATGACCGCTACTGGCGATGGTACTTTCGACTGACATGAACCGGCCCGGTATCGTCATCGTGACCTGCAACTCGGGGGGCGCAATCAGCGAATGCCTCAAAAGCGCCGCCTGCCAGCCGGCGGACGTCGTGGTCGTAGACAATGCGTCCAGTGACGATACGCTCGACGTTGTTCGCAAGTATCCGAACGTCAGAGTGATTATAAACAAGGAGAACCTGGGCTTCGCGGGCGGTGTCAATCAGGGAATCGAATTGCTCCAGAATGACTCCGTTCTGCTATTGAACCCGGACGCCATCCTGACAACCCCACTGGACCGTCTGTTACAAGCCTTCGATGATGAAAGGACCGGCGCCGCAGCCGGCAAGCTCGTCGACTCCCGCGGCGTCCCGCAAGTCGGGTTTAACGTCCGACGCTTTCCGACACCCGGCGCGCTCGCCTTCGAAGCCCTCGGAATCAACCGCATCTGGCCAGACAATCCGGTCAACCGTAGCTATCGCTGCGCGGACCTCGATCTCGCCGCCGCGGCCGAAGTGGAGCAGCCGGCCGGCGCGTTCCTCCTGATCCGCCGGCGCGCGTGGAGCGACGTTGGTGGTTTCGACACCGCGTTTCATCCGCTATGGTTCGAGGACGTCGACTTCCTCCTCCGTCTCCACCGGCGCGGTTGGCGCGTCCGTTATGAGCCGGCCGCCGTCGCCCGGCATGCCGGAGGTCACTCGATCCAAAGCTTGCCGGCGGCGTGCCGCCAACTGTACTGGTATGGTAGTCTGCTAAGATACGCGTCCAAGCACTTTGCTCGAAGTGAGCAAGTTTTGGTATGCGTCACGGTGATCTCGGGGTCGTTCCTGAGGATGTTCGCAGGCGCGCTGCAGGAAGTGAATCGGACTCCGTTCGAAGTTCACGGAGCAGTGATCCGACTCGCTGCTCAAACCCTGTGGACAGGACGGGTTCGAGGCGCCGGGAGGGTTGTGGCAGGCACGACACGCTGAATGAAGTTACACAGAGAAAGCTAGGTTCAACACCTCTTATTACATGTACTACGACGATCTAGTCTCCGTCACTATCGTTACCTACAATAGCGGTCGCTTCATCAAGCGTTGCCTCGAATCAGTCCTCGAGCAGAAGTACAACAACCTCGAGGTACTTGTTATTGACAATGCCTCCACCGACGGAACCGTCGATATCCTGGAACAATTCGAGTCCCGCTGCCGGATCGTTTACAACGACGAGAACATCGGTTTCGCCGCTGCCCAGAATCAGGCCATCCTGCTTTCCGGCGGCGAATGGGTGCTCACCCTGAACCCCGATGTCCTGCTGCTGCCGACCTTCATCCACGCTCTTGTCGAAGCCGGGTACGTCGATCGCCGCGTGGGAACTGTTTGCGGCAAGCTGCTTACGCTGACGCCAGATTTCGATATACCGGAGAAGCCGCGGGTCGACTCGACCGGTATTTACTTCAACCCGATGCTCCGGCATCTCGACCGGGGCAGTCAGGACATCGACAACGGGCACTATTTGAACTTCGAGTATGTTTTCGGCGCCACCGCCGCCGCGGCGCTTTATCGCCGCGAGATGATCGATGACGTGACCCTGGACGGAGAGTTCTTCGATCCTGACTTTTTTGTCTATCGCGAGGATGCCGACGTCGCCTGGCGAGCCCAGTTGATGGGCTGGCGATGCATCTACACCCCACGCGCGCGTGGCTATCATGTGCGCAAAGTCCTGCCCGGAAACCGTCGCGCTCTGCCTCCCTCGATCAACATGCACTCGGTCAAGAACCGCTTCCTTATGCGGCTCAAAAACATGACGCCGGACCTCTACCGCCGGAACTGGCTGTCGGTGACCTCCCGAGACCTCATGGTGATCGCCTGCTGTTTGCTATGGGAGCACAGCTCTCTAAAGGCCTTCGTCTATCTGGCTAGGAACTGGCGCCGTGTTCTCGGGAAGCGCCAGGAGATCATGCGCCGCCGCCGGGCCAGTGACAGCTATATGGCTCGCTGGTTCTCCTACACGCCGATGAGCCGCCCTGCTCCGAAGCCTTCCGCCCGCCTCCATGCCCGTGTTCGGGCCGCCCGGGGCTGATGAGAATCGCGATCCTCGGTACCAGGGGCATCCCGGCCCGCTACGGCGGTTTTGAGACTTTCGCCGAGGAGTTGGCCACGCGCCTCGCTGAACGCTCTCATTCGGTCACCGTATATGGCCGCGCCCGCCACTCCGAACCCTGCCACCGCGGCGTAGATCTTCAGTATCTGCCCACAATCCGTCATAAGTACCTCGATACTGTCGTGCACACGGCGCTCTCCACGCTTCACCTGCTGGCGCACCGACCCGAGGTTGCCCTCTATTGCAATGCCGCCAATGCCCTATTCACCTTTCTGCCCCGCTTGGTTGGGGTGCCGGTCATCCTAAATGTTGATGGTCTCGAGCGCCGCCGCAGGAAGTGGAACTGGCTCGGTCGCTACTGGTATCGCCTCTCGGAGTGGCTTTCGACATTCCTTCCCACCGCCGTCGTTTCTGATGCTGTCCGCATTCAGGACTACTACCGCGGCCGATATGGCAAACAAACCGAGTTCATCCCCTACGGCGCCGCCACTGGGAAGGTCGCTTCGCACGATGTGCTCGAGCAGTTAGGCCTCGAACGAGGGCGCTACTTCCTCTACGTCAGCCGGGTGGAGCCGGAAAACAACGCTCTCATGGTCCGCGAGGCCTTCGAGCAGGTCACGACGGACCTTAAGCTGGCCCTCATCGGAGATGCCCCCTACTCCGCCGAGTACATCCGCCGCGTCCGAGAGACAAGCGATCCCCGAATCGTCATTCCCGGCGCTATCTACGGCGAGGGTTATCACGAACTGACTTCCCACTGTTTTGGATACATTCATGCAACCGAAGTCGGTGGGACTCATCCGGCCCTGATCGAAGCCATGGGCCGCGGCGCCCTCACCATCTATCTCCGAACAGACGAAAACGAAGAGGTCGCCGGCGGGGCTGGGATCCCCTTTGATACCGACCTCGCGAGTGTGTTAGCCGGCGTTCTGGCCATGCCCGAAGACGAACGTGAACGATGGAGGCAACTCGCCGTCGAACGCGTCCGTCAGAGATACTGCTGGGAGAAGGTAACCGATGCGTATGAGGCCCTTCTACTACAAGTTTCGACATAAGAACCGTCCATGAGCGCCGTCGCCTATCGATCCTGGGTCGAGGTTTCTCGCCAGCGCATTGCCGAGAACTTTCGCGCCATTCGCTCCATGGTAGGCAATCAGATCGAAGTGATGCCTGTCGTCAAGGCCGACGCCTATCGCCATGGCGCTATCGAAGTGTCCCGTGTGCTTGAGTCCGCCGGCGCCCATTGGCTCGCGGTCAGCAACGTCGATGAGGGAGCCGCCCTCCGCGAAGTCGGCATCACCGCCCGCATCCTGGTCATGGCGGACTTTCTGCCTTTCGAGCGCAAAGCGCTCCTCGACCATCGGCTGACGCC
>CAYLSS010000428.1:0-4807 GCA_964385765.1 uncultured Solibacteraceae bacterium | reverse complement strand
GACGCCAAAGCGGCCATGGCGTTGCGGCGTGAAGGCTGCAGTTGCGCGCGAAGCAGCCGAGGGGCAAGAAAGGACTTGCGGAGCAGTCTGGAATTGCCGCGGCTCAGAGCGTACTTCGACAATGAGGCCAGAATGTGCTTCTCGAGTTCAGGTGACCGCTCCCGCAGCACCTCCTTGCTGGCGAACGCTACATCCGCATAGGCAGGGTAGGCGCGGTGGATCGTTTCGGTGTGGAATCGATGGTACTCATCGTCCAGCATCAGCGCTGCCGGCAGTGCGGCTAGAAAATCATAGAGGTCTCGATCCAGATAAGGGCACCATACCGGTGCGGCACTGCCCAGGATACACGTCGGCGAAAGCGCCGTCACGCGCCGCGCCCGATTGAACAACAAGAAGGACGTCAGCGGATTGGCCGCGTTGGCGTACTTGGCAAACTCCTCCCGGAAGCGCTCCCTGACCGCCTCCCGCGTCGCCAGGCGGGCGAACCGTTCCGGGAGCGCTTTGACGAACCAATCATCCGCATGCATGAAGTTGTCGATGATCGGATCCAGGTTGCCGGCATCGAGTTGCCGCTGGAGTTCGGGCGAGTTGCCCCAGCACGTCGAGAGCAGGCCGCCCGCCACACCCTCATAGACGGTTACGGAACGGTCTCGAATATAGTCTTCCAAAGGGAGCAGCCACGAGTGTTCCAAAGTGCAGAAGTGAGTCTGGATATTCTTCCGGCATTCCAACTCGACCACTTCGAACGGAACATCAAGGTCTGTGTGAGGGACTTCACAACGATCGGCCAACTCTGCCGCTACTGAGACATCCTTGTTGCGGATGTGGGGCCAGAGCCGAACCGATACTGATTCCACCGGAGAGATACCGCTATCGCAGAGTTCGAGAAGAATATGCCTCGAATCGCGACCGCCGCTCAACGGTACCAGCGCCGCTCCCCTTGCCGGCCGGCGCCGGATCGCCTGCCGGAACAACTCAATGTAGCCGTCCATCGCCGCCTCCCGGCTTACCGGTTCGGGCGGAGGCAGTGGAGGGCGGGAGTGAACCACAAGTTCCCCATTTTCCCAGTACATCTCGGCGTTGGGCGGCACTGTTCGAATGGCGCGGATTGGTGTTTCATCACCCAACATGAAGAGAAGGCGGAAGAGGTTTCCGATGGCAGGCTCGTCGACGTCTGCAGGAACTCCTTCCTGCAAGAGCTTCATCAGCGACGGCGAAACATGGAAGACGCCATCCTGAAAACTATAAAACAGGGGATAGAATCCATATCTGTCATTGGATACTGTGAGACGTTTTCCATCCCAATTCCAGGCTGCGTACGGGTTGCCGAAGAGATCGCCGTCCGCCAGGGCCGGATGACCGGAGTGCCAGCGGGGCACGCCCCTCGTGGCGAACTGTCCGTCCTGCTTCGCTACACTGAAGAATGGCGTGGATGCGATCTGCTCGTCGAGCGCACTTTCCCACCCCTGCCTTCCTGTTCCCATGGAACCTCCGCCCTTAGCCACACATCCCGCCCCGCACTATCGGATGATAGCAGACGGTGCGTGCACGTCATGACACCACCGTGAATTAAGGGCCCGGTGCTATACTGGTCAAGCTATCGCCCGGCTTGGAATGGGCGTCCCCCAGCGATCCGAATATGCAGTTCATCGACATGTTTATCGTCAAGGTGAAGCGCGCCGAGACGCCATTCTATGCCGGGCTGAAGGGCTTCGCGAAGGGCGTTCTCACCTTCCACATTCCGGTGCCCGCGCCGGTAAGGCTATTCTACCGCCTTGTCTATGGGTTGCACGCACTTACTGTCAAGACGCTGCGTCGCACTGCGGTCTTGCTATATCGCGAGCCCGTGTTCCGCAGCCGGTGCCGGCATGTGGGTGACCGGCTCAGCCTCGAGCGCATCCCAGGAATCAGCGGCAATGTCGATATCGTCGTCGGCAATGACGTGATTATCTCCGGGACTTTGTCCATCGGCGGCGGTCACACCTTCGACAAGGCGCGCCTGGAAATTGGAGACCGAACATTTCTGGGGCACTTGACGGCGATCATCCTTGCCGAAGAGGTGATCATTGAGGAGGGCGTTCTCATCGCCACCTCCGTCACGATTACTGATAATGATCAGCACCCCAGCGACCTGGAGGCGCGGATCCAGCGGTTGCGCGTGCCTCCTGACGAAGTCAAACCCGTGAGAATCTGCCGTAACGCCTGGATCGGCCGTGGATCGTATGTCCTCAAAGGTGTGACTGTCGGCGAGGGCGCCGTAGTCGGCGCGGGCAGCGTCGTCACCCGGGACGTGCCGCCATTCTCGATCGTCGCCGGCGTTCCCGCCAAGATCATCAAGACCAGGGATCCTCTGTCGGCTTCCTGACATTCAGTACCCGGCGGAAAGTTTTTGCCCATTACTATTTAGAAGGAGACGGGATGAGCGTGAGGCGTATTGCCTGCATTGTAGGAGCGAGACCGAATTTCATCAAGATGTCATCTGTCGTCCACGAGATCAGAGCGCGAGACGGCTTTGCGGACTATCTCATACATACCGGCCAGCACTACTCTCCGGACATGTCCGCCAGCTTTTTCGAGCATCTCCAGATACCAGCGCCCGCCGTGAACCTCGAGGCTTCCGGCGCTACCGCGATCGAGCAGACCGCGGACATCATGCGGCGGTTGGAACCCGTTTTGTACTCATACAAGCCGCACGTTGTTCTGGTGGTCGGCGATGTCAACAGTACACTGGCTGCCGCCATCGTGGCGTCGAAATTGAGTCTGCCTTTGGCGCACGTTGAGTCTGGACTGCGAAGCTTTGACCGCACCATGCCCGAGGAAGTGAACCGCGTGCTCACCGACGCGATCTCCGACTACCTCTTCGTAACCGAGCCAAGCGGTGTCGAGAATCTGCAGGCCGAGGGCGTGCCGAAAAGCAAGATCTATCTGGTTGGCAACGTGATGATTGACACTCTTCTCCGATTCCGGGACCAGGCAACCGCCTCGCGCATCCTTCATGAACTCTCGATAGACGAGAAGAGCTATATCGTCGCTACTCTGCACCGGCCCTCCAACGTTGATGACCCTGAGAGGCTCGGCGCCCTGCTGAGCGTTCTCAAAGGCCTTAGATCGCTTTGCCGCGTGGTTTTTCCGATCCATCCCCGCACTCGCAAGAGGATCGAGCAGTTCGGACTGGACCATGAGGGCCTGACCCTCACCCCCCCGCTGGGATATCTCGATTTCGTTAAGCTCATGAGTAGTGCGCGTCTCGTGCTGACCGATTCCGGCGGGATCCAGGAGGAAACCACCGTACTCGGGGTTCCATGCCTGACGCTGCGTGAGAATACCGAGCGTCCGGTTACGGTGGAACAAGGCACCAACCGGCTCATCGGCGTAGATCCCGAGCGAATCGCCGGGACGGCGCGCGAAACCATCGAGAATCCGCCATCGGCGGGCCGCATCCCCGACTTGTGGGACGGGAAGGCAAGCGGCAGGATCCTGGACGTGCTCGAGGCATCCCTGTGACTCCGGAGTCAGTCCTTTAGCAGCACTCTGTCGAATAGCTCCGCCAGAGTGCGGGTCTGGGCGCGCGCATCGAAGGTTTTCACAAACCAATCGCTGGGCCTGCAGGATTCGTGCCCCTGCCGGTAGAATTCAAGGATCTTCTGATCTACGGTTGTTGAACTGTCTTCCTTGTAAACGCTCGTGTGTGCAATGCCGGATTTCACCAGGATGGATTCAGCCGGCGAATTGGCCTGCGTGAACAACAGAATGGGTCGTCCAACCCGAATGTAGTCATATAGCTTGGCCGGCACCTGTACGTTATTGCTCCAGTCCAGCAGCAGCAGAGAATGAGCGGAGGCGATCTGCCGCAGCGCTTCCTCACGAGGGACGAGTCTCTGGTTAGCTTCAACAAGACCTGCGCGCCGGAGATTGTGAAACGCGGCGTTGCGAAGCAGCGAGGAATTCTCGTCGATCGGGCCGATGAGCTTGAAGAGAAACTCGCTGGGATTCACCTCGCCCGATCGCAAAAGACGCTCTATGGCCGACAGAAACGGTCCTGGATCGCGTGTGGCATAGATGTCTCCCACGTGCGCGGTCACGTGTCGGCCGTTCTCGATCGGAGAGACGATGGGCAACTCTTCGGTGGGATCGTACCCGTTCGGTATGACGGTCACCTTGCTCTGGATCTCGGGATGTTTGTCAAGCCACCCTGCGGCGAGCCCTTCGGTGTTGGCGATGAGTGCGTCGGCTTCCCGAAACACCGTACGCTGAAGCCAGCGGTCGTACCAGCCTCCGAGCCCTCCGGAACGGGCTTCGTTGCCCAACAGCGGATCGCGAAAATCCGCGATCCACCGCAATCCGAAGCGGCGCTTGAGTTGCAAAGCTACCAGGTGCGTGCTGACCGGCGGCGATGTCGAGAACACCAGCGAAACCCCGCCCCCCTCGCTGAGTGCCTTGGCGCGTCCTAATGCCGGTTCGATCCAGCCTAACCGGTCACTCCGGCGATCCAGAAGTCGTTGGATCGCTCGGATCAGGAGCCGTGATCCGGTGTGGCTGTCCGGCTCGACGGTGTCATTGGCTGAGACAAGCTCGCCCAGGTAGCCGAACTCCGGGAGAAACCGGTGAAACCGCGCCGGACGCAGCGCTCCCGCCGCGTTCATCGGGGGAAAGTGATAGCAGATAAGAAGCGCCCGCCTCACGGTCTGCTCGCCTCCGGGCGTTTCCATCCGGCGCGCTTCTGGATTTGCAACCATACTCGCCCGATGCGCTCCCGAGCCATCTCCCGTTCCGCCCCGCGGAGCCCGATCCAGTACCAGCATATGAC
>CAYLSS010000427.1:0-4821 GCA_964385765.1 uncultured Solibacteraceae bacterium | reverse complement strand
ACCTGCTCACCTCGGACGTTACGCGCCCCATGGACCTGGCCCTCCTCGAAGGCATCGTCGCCTCCAACCACGGGCTCCTCTTCCCTGATGAACTGGAGGTCGAGGACGCGGCGCGCCGTATTCTCGACGGCCGGCCGCTCGCCCAGGTCGCGGCCATCGCTAGCCAGTTGCGGCAACTGATGTCCGTCGCCTCCCGGCAAGAGCTTTCCTTCGATCCGAGCCGCCCGATCGCCATCGGCATCTCGGGCGGCCGGTTGCGCATCGCCTTCATGCACCCGGACATGGTCCGCTTCTTCGGCCCGGCCTGGCAAATGCCCATCGGCGCCGGCCACCCCGAGGGCGAGGAGCAGATCGTAGTCGCCGTGCAACCGGCTGACGATCAGCGCATCCACCTCAACCCCCTCGAGCGCCAGTACCAGGAAAGCATCAGCTTCGTTCCCGCCGACGCCGAGATCATGTATCCGGGCGACGAGATATCCGACCTCCATGAGTATGAGCAATTCGGCACCCACATGAGCGAGAGCCTGCTGCTCTCGCTCGGCTACTTCAGCGATCAGGAACTCGATGCCCGGCGTCGTGCGGGCCTCCCTCTACCGCCCCCCGCCCTTTGGGCTGGCAACAATATGCGCCGCCCCTTTGCCCTGGTCGGCAACGCCATCGCCTCGCTGCGAACCCTGCGGACCGGCCACCTCGGCGCCAAGGTACGCCAGCACCTGGGACGCGACAGCTTTCGTGGCCTGCGTATCCTGACTACCGGCAACATCCCGCAGGGCGGCTTCTCGAGTTCCTCCGCCGTCACCGTCGCGACGAAGAACGCGATTAACTCCCTGTTCGAGCTCGGCATCCCGGCCGACGTTCTGGTTCATCTCGCCTGCCAGGCCGAGTACGGAACCGGGGTCCGTGCCGGCTCGCTCGACCAGGCCACCGAACAGAACGGACGCGCCGGCCAGGGCACCCTCATCTCGTCAAACCCCAAGGACAACTACCGCACTCTCGGGACCTTCCCGGTCCCGACCACCCGGTTCCAGATCATCTTCCCCTACACTGTCGAACGGGACCGGACGGCCTGGCAATGGTCCTGGGGCGCGTACTCGGAAACGGGAGCATCCGCCGGACCGCTGACCACCGGCGAGGCCCGAAAAATGACCGGCAAGGCTGCCGAGATCGCCGCCATCCTCACCCGGCTTCCCCTCGATGCCGACTACTTCAAGCCCATTGAGAATGATCTCCTGGAAGACGGCCTGCTGAGCCGGGACAACCGAACGTCCATCGCCTCGGTTCTCCGCGAAATCCCGCTGCTGGCGACGCAGGAGGAACTAAAGGAGAAGATCCACGCCAATCACGACTGGTATGTCCGGCAGCTCACCGAACTGAACCGCCTCAATGAAGCCGAGGCGCGCGAGAAGACCGGCGCCACCTTCCGGTCGCTGTTTTCCGGCTGGCGTGACCCGCTGCTTCGCCGCCAGACGCCGGCGGGGTCGATCGTGGAGGAGACTGGTGTCCCGCTGCGGGCGATTGTCGCCTACCTGTTCGGCGAAGTCGCCAAGAACTTCTACCTGCTCCACCACCCCGATTCCTGGATCGAATCGGTCACCTGGTCCCAGCGCGGAGACCGCTGTTTCGACATCGATCCCGCCCTCCTCCCCGGCCGCGAGGAGATGGAGGGTGAATTGGACTGGGAACGGCCGGCGATCGGTCCCGAACGACTGTATCTGTGGCTGGAACGCCATTCCGCCACGCCGTTCGATTTCAACCGCGGGCTCGACGATGCTGCTCTCTCAAAGACCGATCCGCCCGAATTCCACCGCTTGGAAGGTTCGAACTTCTTCCGTGGACTCGGCCTCATCGACCTCGCCGAAGCCATGCTGAAACGGGCCTTCGGGGCCAATGCCGTCGCCGTCCGCGTCAATGCCGCCGGCCAGGGCGACTATTTCCAGGTTCATGTCGACGTGGAGCAGGTTCGGGTGCTGGACGTGAAGCGATTCATCGGCTCTTCCGTCTATCGCCGCTTCGGCATCGCGCCGCCGACCGATTTCGTCGATATCCACCCCGGCGGCGGAGCAGTCGGCGTGCGCCTCGGTCGCCTCGACGCGCTAGGCCAACTCACCGGCCGGCTGGAAACCGCTGCCAATCACGGCATATCCTCATTCGGCGACTAAGCCGATCGCCACATCTCTTCCCAAGTCACCTCGCGCTTGTACTCGAGCGCCATCCGCCCCAGAAGCGAAGTAGCCGTCGCCTCCACCGCCACATCGGTCAGGTTGTGGGAATCGCCCGCGAGAATGCGATCGTAGAAATGCTCGACCGCGTCAATCGTGATCTCACGCTTCGAATCAACCCGTTCAATCAAGCTGCGATCCTCCAGCCGATCGGCATCCGTGAAACGCCAGCCCTCCTTCGGACCGTGAAGCTTGTAGTAAGTGCGGGCCGTCTCTACCATCCCCTTGGAACCGTATATTTGCTCCTTGACGTCGCGGAACGCGGCGGCGTGCTTGATCGAGATCAGCCAGCCCGACATCCCGTCGGGATAGTCGTAGGAGATGTTGTGATGGTCGCTCGTCCAGTCGCCGTAGACCACCGGATAGCGCAGGCCGCCTTGCGCCACCGCCTTGATCGGCCGCGCCTTGAGGAACCAGTTCAGCATGTCGACGCCGTGGCAGTCCTGCTCCACGATCGGACCGCCCGAAAGGTCCGTCCATCGGCCCCAAAGCCGCTGCCGTTGCACCTCGGGCGGCTCGTTGGGATAAGGATTCTTGAAACCGGTCGGCGGAACACCGCCCAGTATCCAGAATGACAGCGCCATCTTCACTTCGCCCAGCGAGCCGTCATCAACCATCGCCATCGCCCGCAGGTATTCGGGCGAAAAGCGCTGCTGGAAACCCCACTGGACCACGCGGCCTTCACCAACCCTCCGGCCGGCCTCGTCGATCCGGCGCACACCCGCCACGTCCGGGGCTGCCGGCTTTTCGCAATAGATATGCTTCTTTGTCGCCACCGCGGCCTCGAAGTGCTCCGGGTGCAGGAACACAGGTGTCGTGATCAGAGCCACGTCAATACTGTCGTCGGCAAGCAGGTCGCGGTAATCTCGGTAGACCTTCGCTCCATCGGCGCCTGGCACCTTCGTTTTCGCAAGGTCGATCCGGTCGGCGTGTATGTCACAGATTGCCGCCAGCCGTGTCCGCCCGTCGTTCGCCATGTGCGTCCCGACATACCGGCCGCGTCCCCCTGTCCCGATGATCCCGAAAGATATCGCCGAGTTCGCCTGGCTCCCGAGGGCCGTCGCCGGCGCCATCGCAAGTGCGCTCCCGGCCGTCTTCAGCGCATCTCGCCGCGTCACTTTCATATGAGTACCTCCTGAATCGATTCCCGGACCATCATATCTCAGGGGAGGAGACATCCATCACGTCCGGGGTTCAATCTTGGTAGCTGAAGCACTGTGCCGCGATCGTCAGCGGACGGTAGTCAATAGCGTGCGTCATTACCGCCGCATGACATTAGGCAGAGCCTGCGCTCTCCAACTCGATATACTGATGCGCGAGGCTCCGAAAATGAGAAGTACGTGGACTACCTGGCTGTTTCTGCTCGCCCTCACCCTTCCCGCCGCGGAGAAGCCGAACATCCTCTTTATCGCCATCGATGACCAGAATGACTGGATCGGCGCGCTTGACGGCCACCCGCAGGTGCAGACGCCGCGCATTGACCGCCTGGCCAGACAGGGCACCCTATTCACCAACGCTCACTGCCAGTCGCCGCTTTGCAACCCGTCGCGCGCCAGCCTGATGACCGGCCTGCGTCCCTCCACCACGGGCATCTATGGTCTAGCGCCCTGGTTCCGCGACGTCGCGGAGCTCGAGGATCTCGTCACCCTGCCCCAGTATCTCGCCGGGCATGGTTACGAGACTTATTCGACCGGCAAGATCTACCACGGCGGCTACGGGCGCAAGGACGAGGACAACGAGTTTCAGCACCTCGGCCCTCCCGCCGGAGTCGGCGTCCGTCCCGAGCAGAAGCTGGTCAATACGCCGGCAGACCACCCTCTGATGGATTGGGGAACCTTTCCCCACAATGACGAGGACAAAGGCGACTGGAAGGTCGCCAGTTGGGCCGTGGATCAACTGGACGGGAAACCCAAAGAGCCCTTCTTCCTCTCGGTCGGCTTCTTCCTCCCGCACGTGCCATGCTATGCAACCCAGAAGTGGTTCGACCTCTACCCGGAAGATACGACCGAACTGCCGCCCGTAATTCGCGATGATCGTGAAGATACTCCCCGCTTCTCCTGGTACCTCCACTGGAAGCTGCCCGAGCCGCGTCTCAAGTTCCTCGAAGAGGCGGGCGAATGGAAGAACTTAGTCCGTTCTTACCTGGCCAGTACAAGCTTTATCGACAGCCAGGTCGGCCGCGTGCTCGATGCATTGGAGAAGAACGGCTTCTCCAAGAATACGATCATCGTCCTCTGGTCAGATCATGGGTGGCACCTTGGCGAGAAGCTGATCACCGGAAAAAATACGCTCTGGGACCGCTCGGCCCGCGTCCCGCTCATCTTCGCCGGACCGGGAGTGACCGCCGGCGCCAGGTGCAGCCGCCCCGCTGAACTGCTCGATATCTATCCGACCCTCCTCGAGCTCGCCGGCCTCCCCCAAAAAGAAGGACTCGAAGGCCTCAGCCTGGTGCCGCAGTTGAAGAACGCCGGCGCCTCTCGCGAACGTCCCGCCATCACCACGCACAACCACGATAACCACGGCGTCCGTTCGGAGGATTGGCGCTACATTCGCTATGCCGACGGTTCAGAGGAACTCTACGACATGCGTAACGATCCGAACG
>CAYLSS010000426.1:1245-4836 GCA_964385765.1 uncultured Solibacteraceae bacterium | reverse complement strand
GCGCGGGCGCGGGCCCAGTTCAGAACGCGGCGCACGGGTGGGAAGTAGTCGGCTAGAATGACGAGGCCGGGGATGAGGAAGATCCACCCAGGCATGATCGGCAGAATCAGTCCGAGAATGCCTAACAGCGTCATTCCGAGCCCGGTGAACAGTCGAAGAGCGGGTCGCAAAGGCACGCGTTCCTAGTGTAGACAATCGAGGCGCCGATGGTTTACAGCCCGCTTCCCTCAGAGGTCCACATCTGAATAGGTACCAGGACCCTCTAGGCCTCCGCCGGTTGCCGCCCTATTGACCCTGAGGCGCAGGGAGACTAGATTGTTATAGATGACTGCGACCGACCAGCGGCGAAGCAGACGGTTCGAATTGCGGCTGCCATTCGAACTCGTACGGGAGGGCTCGAAGGAACTGAGTGAGTTGGGCGAGACGATGAACCTGAGTTCGGTCGGCGTGTTGTTCACTGCCAATGTGGAACTCGAGGTCGGATCACCGATCGAGTATTTCATTACCCTGCAAGGAAACGAATCGTCGGAACAGGACGTGCGGCTGCGATGCGTCGGGAAGGTCGTCAGGCGCCACGATACGGACGCCGCCGCCAACGGGGAAGACGAGCACGAGATCGTCACGATGGCAGCCACGCTGGAGCGGTACGAGTTCGTACGCACCACCGAAGAAAGCCGTTAGCGGGATTCCTACCGGATCTCAACTCACCATGCCTTGTGCGCACGACGGGAGTCGTGTAGTGTAGGCAAAGAAAAGGCGAAGCGCCGTCTTGTCCGACAACCGCTCCCGGAAGGGTTCGACTGGTGGATGCAAGAGGGCTGTGCGGTGAGCCGTGAGCGAACAACAGAACCTGTCATTCGGATTCCCGGACTTCTCCCCGGAACGGTCCCTGGCCCGGCGGACGGATCTTGACGCAGTCCTGGCGCGGCTGCGGGAGTGGCACGCCGCACCGGACTCGCCCATTCGGGAGATCCGCCACCAGCCGGCGCGGGCGGCGGAAACACTTCCGATGCCGAGCTCGGTGGATGAGCGGCTGCGGGCGGCGCTGGAGCGGAGCGGCATCCGCCAGCTTTTCTGCCACCAGGCCGAGTCTTACGAACTTGTCCGCGACGGCAAGAACGTCGTCATCGTGACCCCGACCGCCAGCGGCAAGACTCTCTGCTACAACCTTCCGGTGTTGAACCGGCTCCTGAGCGAGCCCGATTGCCGGGCCATGTACCTGTTCCCGACAAAGGCGCTGGCCATGGATCAACTGCATGAGTTCCAGTCCACCGTCGACGCTCTCGGCAGTGACATACGCGCGTTCACCTATGACGGTGACACCCCACAGGATGCCAGGAGGGCGATTCGGGAGCGGGCGAGCGTGGTGCTGACGAACCCGGACATGCTTCACGCCGGAATCCTGCCCCATCACACGCGGTGGGCGAAGTGCTTCGAGCGGCTTCGCTACATTGTCCTCGATGAGCTGCACTACTATCGCGGCGTGTATGGCAGCCACCTGGCCAACGTGCTGCGGCGGCTGAAAAGGATCTGTGAATTCTACGGAACTAAACCCCAGTTCATCTGCTCGTCCGCGACAATCGCCAACCCCAGGGAACTGGCCGAGGCGCTGGCCGAAGCGCCATTCGAGCTGGTGGACCGCAACGGGTCGCCAAGCGGCGAGAAGTACTTCATCTTCTACAATCCGCCGGTGGTGAACCGCCAGCTTGGCATCCGCCGCAGTTATTTGCACGAGGCACGCCGCATGGCGCTGGAGTTCCTGGATCGGGGACAGCAGACGCTCGTCTTCGCCAACAACCGGCTGGCAACCGAAGTGCTGGTTACGTATCTGAAGCACGGCGCGGCGAAGCTCAACATGATGCCCGACGCGGTGCGCGGCTATCGCGGCGGCTACCTGCCGCGCGAGCGGAGGACGATCGAACGGGGGCTCAGGGAGGGCGAGATCAAGGCTGTGGTGGCGACGAACGCCTTGGAGCTAGGGATTGACATCGGTTCACTGGATGCGGTGGTGATGGCCGGCTACCCGGGCGCCATCGCCTCCACGTGGCAGCGCGCCGGCCGGGCGGGGCGCCGGCAGACGACCTCTATCGCCGTTTTGGTGGCCTCCAGCGCGCCGCTGGACCAGTACATCGTCGAGCACCCGGAGTACTTTTTCGGGCAGTCGCCCGAGCACGCGCACGTCAACCCGGACAACCTCGAGGTACTGCTCAGCCACCTGAAGTGCGCCGCCTTCGAGCTTCCCATCCGTGACGGCAAGAAATTCGGACCCCATGAGACCGCCGACATGTGCCAATTTCTCAGGGACATGGGATTCCTGCACCACTCGGCGGACTCCTGGCACTGGACTTCGGACACCTACCCGGCCGACGCCATCAGCCTCCGCGCTGTCACGAGTGACAACTTTGTAGTCATCGATACGACCGGCGAGCACCAGGTGATCGGCGAGGTCTCTTTTCCGGCTGCGCTGACCGAACTGCACGAGAAGGCGATTTACTTGCACGAAGCGAGGCAATACCAGGTGGAGCGGATGGACTACGAGAACCGCAAGGCCTATGTCCGCCAAGTGAATTGCGACTACTTTACCGACGCCATCGACTACACGCAAGTGAAGGAGCTGGAACGCTTCGAGGAATCTCCGGTGAGCAGCGCGCTGGCCGTTCATGGGGAGGTCAGGACCAACACGCAGGTGGTCGGGTTCAAGAAGATCAAGTTCTACACGATGGAAAACGTGGGCGCCGGCAACCTGTCGATGCCGGAGCAGGAAATGCACACGACCGCTTTCTGGCTCCACTTCCCGGAGATGTTCCTGGCCCGCTTTCCCGAGATATCGCCGGCGGAGAAGCAGGCGGGCCTGGTCGGGTTGGGCAACGCGCTGCGGGCGGTGGCGGCGCTCCTGCTGATGTGCGATCCACGGGACCTGGGGGTGGCGATCACCGAAGATATCGCCGAGGGTATTCACAGCTTCGAGCCTAATCTTTTCCTTTACGACAACTACCCGGGAGGCGTGGGGTTGAGCGCGCCGCTATTCAAGATGACGGCGCGGCTGCTCGGTGGCGCGTCCGAGCTGATCCGCGCCTGCCAGTGCGAGAGTGGTTGTCCGAGTTGCGTAGGTCCCGTGGGTGAAGTGGGCGAACGGGGCAAGGAAGTGGCCCTGCGGATCCTGGAGCAGCTCACCGTTTCCGCTCAACCGTAACGAGGACGAGGTCTCGGTGACGCGTGGCGCGGCGGCGGTCAATCGGGACGATTGACGTCGCGCGGGGCAAGAGCCGGTGCGAGCTGGCGTCTGGGGGAGGTGATACCTGCGCCCGCTGGAGACACTTCCGTGAGATAGAATTGGCCGGGATGCCACCTTTTCAAATCCCCCTTGTGCTGCTTCTGATCTGGCTTAGCGTCGCCGGCGTGGAGCCTGCCGATGCTACCGAGCTGCCCAACTTCGTTGTCGTCCTGGCCGACGACATGGGGTACGGGGACATCAGCCCGTACGGCGGCTGGATCGAGACACCGAACCTGGATCGTCTGGCCAGGGAAGGGATGCGATTCACAGATTTTCACTCCAACGGCGCGGTCTGCAGCCCCACGCGGGCGGCGTTC
>CAYLSS010000426.1:0-1235 GCA_964385765.1 uncultured Solibacteraceae bacterium | reverse complement strand
ACTGCACGAGCATCATGCTCCTCGCTCTGTTGGGGGCGGCGTTCGTGACGGGGCGCTACCAGCAGCGCGCCGGACTCCCCGGGGTGGTCTATGCCGATCCGGAGCGGTCGGTTCACTACCACGGGCTGCAGGAGAGCGAGCACACCTTCGCCGAGCTGCTGAAGCAGCGGGGCTATGCCACAGGCATATTCGGAAAGTGGCACCTGGGCTACTATCCGAAGTACAATCCCGTCCGCCACGGCTTCGATATCTTTCGCGGATACGTGAGCGGCAACATCGATTTCATCTCGCACGTGGACCAGGCCGGCACGCTCGACTGGTGGCGCGACGACGAGAAAGCCAACGAGCCGGGCTACGTCACCCACCTTATCAACCGGTACGCGGTCCAGTTCATCGAGCAGAATCGCGGCCGGCCGTTTTGTCTCTACGTGCCGCACGAGGCGCCGCACTATCCTTACCAGGCGCCCGGAGATCCGGCTTTCCGGAAGGTGGGCGACGCCTCAGCCCGCCAGCGGCTTGATGAAGCGACAATCAGGGAGAAGTACCGGGAGATGGTGGTCGTAATGGATGAGGGAGTGGGCCAGATTCTGGAGACGCTGGCGCGCCTGGGACTCGAACGGCAGACGCTCGTGATCTTCTTCTCCGACAACGGCGCGACGCCGGAGGGCAGCAACGGTGAGCTGCGAGGGCACAAAGGATCGGTTTGGGAAGGCGGGCACCGGGTACCGGCGATCGCGCGCTGGCCGGGAAGGATCGCCTCCGGCGCCGAAACATCGCAACTGGCCCTGGGTTTCGATCTGATCCCGACGATGCTCGCGCTGGCCGGCGCGAAGCTACCCGACGGCCACCAACTTGACGGCATCGACCTGGCGCCGGTGCTTTTCGAGGGCCGGCAGATCGATCGCGATCCCGTGTTCTGGCAGCATGGCGAAGCGGTCGCCATGCGGGATGGGGACTGGAAGTACCTCGCGAATCAGAGGGGGCTCGAGGGCGGCCCGGGTCTGTTCCATCTGCGGAAGGATCCGCGCGAACGGAGCAATCAAGCCGAAGCACAACCGAATCGCCTGGCGTCCATGGAGGAGGCGGTAGCGGCCTGGCAGTCCGATGTAGCGGCCAGCGCGACACCGCAACCCAAACGGTAGTCGATTCTTGGCGCAGGTCCTTCGCGAGTACCCGGCCTACTGAGACTAGGCTGAACGATACGGGGTCTTGTCCCAGAAATCCTGGAAGATCTT
>CAYLSS010000425.1:0-4846 GCA_964385765.1 uncultured Solibacteraceae bacterium | reverse complement strand
GAGCTTCCGGAGATCCTGGCAATCAGTTGCCGAACCTCATCCGGAAGATTGTCGCGAAGCCAATCCAGGACGGTCTCGTAAGTGACGGATTCACCTTCGTGGAACAGGTCGCCCGACTGCGCTCTGCTCAGCAGCTTGCGGACGGCATCGAGCGCGGCGAGCGCTTCGACGCCCGGACGGATCACTTGCGCGCCGGCCGCCTGCAGGTCGCCGAGCCGCTGGTTAGTTTTTGTGGCGGTCGGGCTGATGGGAAGCCGGGCGTCCCGGACGATGCGCAGCCGATTCTGTTGGTGAGGATCGAGCCGCGATTGCAGCCGGCGCAGCCGATTGCCCATGCCGGTCATGTTCCGGTGCATACACATGGTCACCAGCAGAGGGTCGGCCGCCTCGCCTGTCTCGAGCGCGACATCCCGATCATTCGATGAAATGAAAGACTGACCCGTGACCGCCGAGACCGCCTCCAGCCCGTGCGCCAGTACTGCCTCGCTTTCAGCGGGGTTCGATCGAACCGGCGATTCGACCCGCAGACGTTCGAGGGTTTGGCGGAGGAAAGTGACAAATGGCACCGGTGCGGGCTCGGGTTTGCGCTGCCACCGGTCAAACAGCTTTCTGGCATGATGGATGACTTCGCGTGCTGTGCAGAACCCGTTGTTCTCGTCAAAAACCTGTTTGAGGTCGGCCTCTCTCAGCGGCGAGAGCCCTCCCTGCGGCCGGAACGGAGTCAACTCCGCCGAGGCATTCAGACGCGCTTCCACCAACATCCGTCCTTCGGCCCACTGCAGTTGGGGCAGGTCGCGACTCGACTTATGAAGAAGCCGGTGCATGTCGGACTGCATGGGTGCTTGCTGCAAATCTTCCATGTAATTGGACAGAATCGAGCAGAGCACCAGCGAGTTCCGTGTCTCGTCTATCAGGCTGGCGCACATTCGCATGAACGGCCCGAATCCGGTCCGCCCGCCGGGTCCCAACCGAAGGGCCTCGACCTGGTCAAAGCAGAAGACGATCGGGAAGGGTTCGGCGATCCGCGCCATCACGAGTACGAAGCGTCGCGCAGCGTCCTCGCCGGTCTCGTCCTCAAGGTCTTCCTGGTTCAGCGGCGGCAGCCGAAGCTCGTTGCGATCGCTGTCGTGGAGCGAGTCTCCGCGAAGCCAGGCGCGGCAAAGCGCCCGGTGCCGCCCGTGAGCATAGGCGTAGAGTATTCGCTGGCACTCCAGCGTCAAGTCGCGGAGAGTCGCGGATTCGAACGCGCGGTGTAGATCACCGGCGCCATGCCGCTGGGAAAAGCGCTCGAGAATCGTGGACAGCGGGAAGTGTCCATTCGGCTGGCGCGTTGTCAAGTGCTCGGCCAGTCGCCGGCGCAGCAGGCGCCACACGTGTGATGCCGCGGTTTCCATCCTGACAGCTACAAACAGGGCCCTGGGTTCGCCTTGCTCTTCACCGTCGATGGCACGGTGAATCCAGCGCTGGAAACGGGCGAGCAGATGTGTCTTACCGCAGCCCGCGGCCCCGTGAAACACGATCGCCCAGGAGGCCTGCTCCCGCACTACCTTCTCGAGCGCGCGGCAGCAGCGGTCGAATTGGTCGCGATGAATCTCGCGCACGTCGATCGGCGCGGGATTATCGGGATTCGTAACCGCATCGCGTTCGAATGGATTGAGCAGCGCCGAATGGTCAGCGTTCATCCTCAACTCTCTCCATCGTTCAGCCGAGCCAACCCGATGTAGATGTTGCCGCGTTCATCGTGGACGAAGCGCGGCCGCTCCTCGTCGGCAACGGGCCGAGGGCCATCGTAGTTCGTCGGCATCAGCCGGCCGGCGCGGACGAGGCGAAGCGCTGCTTGATCCACCACCCTCTTCACCTGTTCCGAAAAGCGGATCCGCCGGACCGGCACATAATTTCCGGGGGCCGACTCCTGCTGTCGAATTGCTTCCACGATGGCTTCCTCAAGCGATGCATTGGGACTCGTTGCGAGCGCCTGATTCGCCAGCCACTCTCGCGAGAAGTAGATCCGAGTGGTTCGATTGGCGGCCACTTCGACGATACGCTGGTTATGGGCCATTTCCTTCAGCCGCTTTGGCACGTCCCGCGACGTCGTGTTCTTCTGAGTCCCGAATCTTCCGGCCATTGCATCCGCGACGGCCGCCCCGGCCTTGCCCGTCGGCGCCGGCTGTTTCTTTAAATATTCCAGCACTTCGTGGTCGAGCGCGTCGTGATAGCTCTCTCGCCAATAGCGACGAGCGCCGCGCACCGGCGGCCAGGAATGGACCTGGCCGTGCACGGCGGCCGTGGCGAGCATCGCTTCCACCTCACGCAGTCGCGACTTCGGGAATCGATGCTCCTTCGGCAGCAGATCGCGAAGCTGCCCGGCCTTCACCGGCGTATCCTGCGCGTCGATGGCGGCAAGACAGGTTTGGAGAAATGCGGAGTCGGAAAGGTTCATAACGGACAAGTTTGTCAGAAGTATATCATTCTTCCGATCGGCGGTCCCGCCGGCTGGGATTCTGATTTGATCGGACCGTAATGACAACCGAATTAGTTACCCGAGTCGCGGGGGCCCTAGTTCAGAAAGTAAGTCCGGTAGAGCGTGTCGCGCTGCTTCGGAACGAAGCCCGCATCCCGAATGATCCGGCGGAGCTCCTCTTCGGAGGCCTTGTTTCTGGCCCCGGCCGCCGACACCACGTTTTCCTCGATCATGATGCTGCCGACGTCGTTACCGCCGAATCGCAGGCCAACCTGGCAGGTCTTCAGGCCCTGGGTGACCCATGACGACTGTACGTTGAGTATGTTATCGAGATAGATCCGCGAAATCGCCAGCGTTTGCAGATATTCGACCGCTGTCGCTTCTTCCTTCACCTTCTTGCCGAGCGGAGTATTCTCAGGCTGGAAGGTCCACGGAATGAAGGCAGTGAAACCGCCCGTGTCTTCCTGTATGTTGCGGATGGTTTCGAGGTGGTTCACACGCTGCTCGATGGTTTCGCCGCAGCCGAACATCATGGTGGCGGTGGTCCGCATGCCGAGCGCGTGGGCTGTCCGGTGAACGTCCACCCACTCCTGGGTACTGCACTTGAGGCGCGCGATGCGGTGACGCACGCCATCGTCGAGAATCTCTGCCCCGCCTCCCGGTATGGAATCGAGGCCGGCGTCGCGCAGCCGAGCGATCGTGTCCCGAAGGGGCAGTTGACTCACCTGGGCGATGTTCTGAATCTCCGGGGAAGAGAAGCAGTGCAGCCATACCCGCGGGAAGCGCTTCTTGATGGCCCGCAGCAGATCCTCATACCATTCGATTTTCAGATCGGGGTGCAGGCCGCCCTGCATGAGAATTCCGGTACCGCCGAGGTCGACCGTTTCCTGGATCTTCTCGAGGATCGTCTCGGCCGGCAGGATATAGCCCTCCGCATGACCCAACGGCCGGTAAAAGGCGCAAAATGTGCAATATTCGGTACAGAAGTTCGTGTAATTGATGTTGCGATCAATGATGTAGCTGACGACGCCTTCCGGGTGCAGTTTCCGCCGGATTGCGTCGGCTTCCATGCCGAGCCCGATCAGGTCATCGCTGGCGAAACGGTCAATGGCTTCCTGGCGGCTGATCATGCATTTACCTCTCGCGCCGCATACTCCAGAAACAGCGCGAGCCCCTCCCGTTCATTGTCACCCAATTCGAAGCGAATATGGCGGGTCAGGTACTCGCGCGCCAGATCCTCGGGGATGCCGCGCCGCGCAGCCTCCGCCGCGACGATGGCATCGATGTTCCGGCGGCCATAGGCGGCCGACTCCTGGAACACCGGTGCGATCTCCTCGACCGGCAGTCCCGGCCGGCCGGCCCAGACCGCGAAGACCATGGGCTTGCCGGTCCACCGGGTCCACTCCTGGCCGAGGTCGCAGACCTGGTACCTTAGCGCCTGCGGATCGATTCGCAGGGCAGGATCGCCGATGATCAGGGCAGCGTCGGAAAGGGCCAGCATCGCCTGCAGGTCCGCTCTCCGGCTGGTGAATCGCGGCTCCGCGCCGTAGACCTCAGCGAGCACGACGCGAGCCAACATCACTGATGTTCGCGAGCTCGAATCGGCCGCCACTGAGCGTATCTCAGACAGCGGGACTTTGCTGACCAGAAGGATGCTCCGGACCGCGCCGTGGCTCGCGATGCAAGCGCTGGAAACGGGCTCCAATCCCATCCGGGACATCTCGACCACCGGCACGATACCGATGTCGGCGGAGGCCGCCCCCACGCGGTCCGCGCATTCCGCCGGAGTGCAGAAGTCGAGCTCGAAGCGTGCCTGCTGCGGGCCATGGAGCATGCCCCACACAAGAGGAACGGTATTGAGGAAGCTGACGGCGGCTACGCGCGGCCTGTGTCGAGGATCTGGCAATTCCCAGGATAGCATCGCCCTATTTACTCAGATGCTCCGGATGCCCGCCCCGCGCTAGGATCGTTCCGCGGCGTCTTGCAGCGACTTCAGATACCCCAGCGCCCACGCCCATCCCATCTGGTTGCCGGCCGTATCGCCGGTAAAGGCCGGCGTATGATCCGGGATCAGCAGGTATCTGTAGTCGACTTCAACGAACGCCTCCATGCAGGCGAGCATGTCACAGTCGCCTTCGTCGTGGAAGACCTCGGTGTACTTATAACGGGGCGTTTGGACCCGCACGTTGCGGAAGTGCACATGATTGATCCGATCCCGCCTGCCGAACCAGAGGATCGCCTCGGCGGCGTCTTCCCCCATCTCGGTCAGGACCCCGGTATCGATGGTGATGCCGTTCGACGGGCTGTCGACCACGGCCACCACCCGTTTCAGATCATCGAGCGATCGCACGGGCTGGGCCGCGCCGCGATAGACGTCAACCGGCG
>CAYLSS010000424.1:0-4850 GCA_964385765.1 uncultured Solibacteraceae bacterium | reverse complement strand
AGGGCGGGGGGTTCGTCTTCAACACGATTCACAACATTCAGGCACAGACGCCGGTGGAAAACATAGTCGCGATGCTGGATGCGGTGAAAGAGTTCAACGGACAGAATTAGGGTCGAGCGATTCCGTCCGGGAAGGGACGTGAGGTCGGGGACGGATATTCGTGCTACCGGCCCGCGCAGCAGGCGCCTGAGTTGACCAGCGCTACCGGGGAGTAGCGGAGGTCTTTGTTCTCGAAGTAGCCGCCGGCGGAGAGCTTGCTGAACACGCGGCCGGCGACTCCTGCCGCGACCGGACCGTTGACCGCGCCGGCGCCGGTCAGCATCACCACCACCGCCAGCCGGTTGGACGCCGTATCGTTGAATGAACCGAACCAACCGAGGTGCGCGCGTGCGTCGTAGTCCGTGCAGGTGCCGGTCTTGCCGAGAATCGGTGCGTTGGGATCGAAGCCGATGCGCCGGGCCGTCCCGAACGCGACGGCGCCCATCATTCCGGGCTTCACTTCGGGGATCCACTGCTGGATATCGAGCCGGCGCTTTACGCGCGGCACGAAGCTGTCCATCTCGGACTGGTTTTCCGGATGCTGCAGGTAATAGAGCGTCCCGCCGTTGGCGATCGCGGTCAGCAGGCCCGCCAACTGCAGCGGCGTGAGTTCGATGCCTGAGCCGAAGCTGCACATACGCCCGACGCCTTTGTCGGGTTCGGCATCCGGCAGAGTTCCCGGCTGCTCCTCGGGGATGTTCAGACCCGCCTTTTCTCCGAGACCGAAGAGGCGCGCATAGTAGTACACCTTCTCGAAGCCCAGCTTGCGGCCTAGGTGCTCGAAATACTGGTTGTTCGAATGAGCCAGCGCCTCGGTCATGTCCAGGCGCGTGCGGCCGTAAATCCGCAGTTTGGTGGTGCGGTCAATCACGCCTTCGCTCAGCGCCGCCAGCGCGATGGCGATCTTGATGGTCGAGCAGGGGATAAAACCGCTGCTGAAGGCGAGCTTCTGATTGACGATGCTGAGGATGCGGCCGGTGTTCGTATCCACCACCACGACACTGCCATTCAGGCGTCCCAATGCTTCGAGCGCCGCCTCGCGGACCACCGGATCTTCACCCGCCGTCCGGTCTCCGACCGCGGAGTCCGCGTAGTTCGGGGTGCGCCATGGACTGGCGGCCTCGAGCCTGGGGAGCAAGGCGGTCAGGATCGAAACCGCGAGAAGAATGACGCAATTGTGGCGATGCATATCCACACCGTACATTTTGTTGAATCGGCAGTAGCCGCGTCAAGCAGCAGTCCAACCGCCGTCTATCGTCGGTACCGACCCGTTGACGAATTCCGCCTCGTCGGAGACCAAGTAGAGCGCCATGTAGGCGATCTCCTCCGGCCGTCCGAGCCGTCCGATGGGCTGTCTTTGATTTAGTTGTTCGCGGACCTGCTCCTTCTCATGCTTATGGTATTTCTCGAGGTAGGCCTCGACAAAGGGCGTTTCCACAGTGCCCGGGCAGATGCAGTTGACCCTCAGCTCTTTGGGATAGTCGAGTGCGATCTGGCGCGTCATCATCACCACCGCGCCCTTGGTCGCGCAGTAGGCAAACCGCTTCTTGACGCCGACCAACCCGGCCACCGAACCGATGAAGACGATCCGGCCATAGGAAGCCAGCAACTGGGGCATGGCATATTTGGTGACCAGGTAGGCTCCGATCACGTTGACATCGATTAACCGCCGGAACTCTTCCTGAGTAGTTTCCTCGATGCCGCCGACCATCCCGATGCCCGCGTTGTTGATCAGAATGTCGAGCCTGGGAATGGCCGCGAAGGTTCTCTTCACCTCCTCTTCATTCACAATGTTGCAACGGGCCACCGAAGCACCGGGCAGTTCCTCGGCTAGCTTTTCGGCTCGCTTTTCGTCGATGTCGAGGATAATGACCCTGGCGCCGGCCCCGGCCAGCACACGGGAGGTCGCCTCACCGATTCCGCTGGCCCCGCCGGTGACCAGGGCGGTCTTTTCGTCAAGTCGAAAGGGAGTCTTCATCGCTAGTGTGATTCTACCTTCCCCTCCGGAAATCCGCTACGGGAAGAGGGGTGTTCAAGAGCTGTGTTGCTGGACCGATATGCGATAGGAACCCAAATTTTGGGGGGAAAGGCCACGTGACGGACTCCGTCCCCGGGGTGACCTCATGCAAACCAGCGATCGACCCGCATGAGCCAGAAAGAACCGGCGAGCAACATAGGGATGCGCGGCGAAGCACTTCTCAACTCCTGCATCACCGAGGCACTGGTGCGGCAGTATAGGGAAAGGGTGAAAAAGGGTTGTGACAAATCTTCGTGAAGTAGGAACCGAGGTCTCTGGTCCTGCTTTCCTCACGTCGCTGACCGCCGTTCTCCTCAAATCCAACGGCCCGCCCAACCTTATCAGAATTTGAGGCAAATACGACAATTTTGGTTGTAACCCAGACGGTCGAGCCGGCGGAACTTATGCCACCGGCTCATCAATACGCATGTCAGAAGATGGCGCAGCAGATGGAGGTATTCATGTGGTAGACCTCGCCGTTATGCAGAACTCTTACTGCTCATTGATGCCTCCTTTTGACCTATTTAGACCAGTTAGTACGAATACGCAGCCAGAACTCCCGTGAAGCGGCATAGAAGGAGGAGGGAGTCATCCGTCGCTGCGATCAAGTCTGGCCGGAGCCACTCGCCGTCTGATCGCACGTCTTGAAGCGAGAACACTCGTGTCTTGCGGTGTCTGCCGAATTGGTCGAACTGCTCCACCACGGCGCCCGATTTGTTGTACGGAGACAGGAGCAGGAAGAAGTCGCCATCACTGTTTGCTGACATCGCCGGCACAACCATCCCGTTCATGGGTGTTCGGGAGGGGCCTCCCTGTTCTATCAGACGCTGTCGTACCGAAGCATATTTATTCAGTGAAGCTTCAATCGCGGGGGTCCGCAGAGCGAGCTTCTCAACTTTCCAGCCTTCAAGATCGACGAAGTAAGCGGTCGCTGTACCCGTGTCGACAGCGACCACCCGGGTCGAAATGAGTTGGGCGAGCAGAAATTCGCCCGGGAATATCACGTCCGTACTGGAGCAGTGGTCGCAGCGCTTGGGCCGAATGGCGATTTCGCCATCGATTGTTTTCGCCGGCGCCATGCGGGGCCCGATTCTGGAGAACGCAGCAAACCGCCCGTCGCTGAGCAGTCCGATCAACCGTTCTCCCGACGTTTCGATCAATTCGGCAGGGTACGCATCGATCTCGATAGCTTCACTCGCCCGGCCACTTTGTGCATAGTCAATGAGGACGGGGCGCCCACCGGTCACCTGAAGAGTGCGGATTCGCTTGGAAGCAGTTCCACAGATACGCACGTGATCGCTGGAAGTGTTGTCAATCCAACGAAGTGGCTCGCCACGAAGATCTGTTACGACAAGTTGGGTGCGGCCCGCGCTCATTCTATTGCGTGGCCCACAAACGAGATGCAGGCTGTCTCCGGCGACCTCACATTGGCGTATCACCATATCCGCCCCTGGGATCGCCCCGCTGGCCCTGAGGTCCTTCGTGTAGAGTGGAGTCAGTAATTTCGACGCGGCTGCGCCCGATACTACGGTTATTAGGATCATACAGATGGCAAAAACGTTTACGTTTCGCATTGCTTCAGCCTCATCAACGGCCGCTTGCAGCAGCTTATCCTTTCTTCAATAAATGTACCCCCCCCCCGGGAAATTGAATCAAGATGTTTCTTGAAATTCGTCCCGAGTCTGCCTATTACTTGACCGATAAGTCAGAATTAAAGAACCGCCTCCAGTAACGACAGTATCATCAATACTAACTTAGGCAACCATGAAACCCGCGGCGCCGAACTCTGAAAGCCGCCAGCCGACAGGAGTCGTGTATGGACTCCAGGCTCGATGCGCGCCACGCCAGGCCGGTGCGTGCGCCGGCGACTCTCTTTCCGGTTTCGTCCCGTGGCTCGGCCGTGGCGCGGTTGACGGCCTGGTCGTCGAGACGGCAGACCCTCACCTCGAGTATTGCCGGCCATGGGGTTCCCGGCGTGGGGAGACGGAACGGCAGGGCGGACTCCGGCCAAGACGCTCCACCGGGCGAGACTCTGCTTGTCTCAGGGGATCGAGCGAGGTTCTGCCCGGGCCGCGTTCGATTCGATTTTCCGGAAACCTCCAGGCTCCTCCGATCACTCTAAAATAGGGAGAGCCCTTAATCTGAATGAAGATCTCTTTCGGTACATGGTCATTCGCGTTCGGCCCCTATGCGGACGATCCGATTCCGTTCGACAAGATTGTCAATCGTGTGTCCGGGGCCGGCTACGATGGGGTCGAACTGTCGGGATTCCCTCCGCACATCACCCTCGAAGACTATGCCACGCAGGAATCACGGCGGGGGCTGGTTTCGCGACTGGCGGATCTGAATCTGGGCATTTCCGGCTACTCGGCGGATTTTACAACCGTGAACCCGACCGTAAAGGGAAACGGGGTCCGCTACCTCGACCTGTTCCGGCGCACCGTCGAGCTGTGCGCGGAGATCGGAGCCCCGCTCATTCGCATCGACACGATCTCGGCCCCCGGCTCGATTGATGAAGCCGATTATGAAACGGCTCTTGGCCGGGTGGCGGACCTGTGGCACGAGGCCGCCGGCATCGCGGGGAAGGCAGGGGTCCGCATGGGCTGGGAGTTCGAGCCCGGATTCGTCTTCAACAAGCTCTCCGAGATCATCGCCGTCCATGACCGGGTTGATCATCCCAACTTCGGGCTCGTTTTCGACACGGCTCACGCCTACATGTGCTCGGTGGTCGGCGCCCGCTAGCATGGGAAAGCCGAGAAGCTCAAGGGCGGCGTTCAAGAAATGTTGACGAGGC
>CAYLSS010000423.1:0-4850 GCA_964385765.1 uncultured Solibacteraceae bacterium | reverse complement strand
CGGTACCGATGACGCCCATGCGAATCGGCTCGCCGTCCCGCAGCGCCGCCCTGCAACCGGGCCAACCGGCCCGCTCCCCCAGGTGGCGATTGTAGAAGAGAGTCCGGAGGCGAGAGGTATTGATCGTTGATTCTATTTAGATACGGGTACGCGAGGTCGTTTTGCTGCAGAGGGTATGCGGGCAAGCTGAGAGTGATCGTGTGGGACGGGTCAGGCTGACGGTGCGGCGGACCGAACGCGCGGCGGAGCCGAGAAAAGGAGCTGACGATTCTTGTCACGGAGGCGTTCTGGTGAACAATGGCAGGTTTGCGCGAGACTTTCGGCTGTAGTATGAGGAAAGAGACATGTTCAGGATAAAGAGTTTCCTAATTCTCTTGTACGCTCTTCCCACGCTTTGGGGGGCGAACGAGATCGCGCTGAACGAGAAAGAGTACTTCGAGGCCCCCGGCATTTCGTTTCTGCTCTTTCACAATAACTACCTGGTGGGTTACCAGGGTGGGCTGCAACTGGTGCAGAACGGAGAGCGGATTCTTGACTCGGGCGACCTGCTGCTGAGAACGAAAGAGGGCGTCGCGCAGCCCGGACATGGCGTGATTCGCCGGGAAGCGGACGGCGAGGCGAATGCCGCCATGGTCTACGGCGAGATCGACGACTGGGGGATCGGCTACCGGTTCGAGACGCGCACCGACGGGGCGAAAATCTACGTGAAACTGGTCCTGGACCGCCCGCTGGACCCGGCGCAGGTGGAGACGGCCGGCTTCCAGATCTGCCTGTACCCCACAACCTACTATTCGAAGTCCTATCAGAGCGAGAAGGGGATGGGCGTCTTCCCGCGGCATTATGCGGGCAAAGAGATCCTGCTCGAGGGGAGTCGCCTTCGGATCGCCGCGGAAGACCCGCTGCATGCGGTCACCTTCCAGCGCGATGACGGCATGCTGATGCTGGCGGACAGGCGCCACGAGAGCGTGCAGCGGTGGTTCTACGTCGTGGCTCCGCTTGCGCCGGGCGAGACCGAACTCGAGGTCGCCATTGTCCCGACCATTCGCCCGGAATGGCGGAGGAAACCGGTGATCGGCATCTCGCAGATCGGCTACCATCCGGCGGCGCCGAAGCGCGCGATCATCGAACTCGACTCACGCGCGGAAGCGGCGGGATTGGTTCGCCCGTACCGGGTCGCGCCCTCCGGCGAGCGCGAGGTGGCTCAACAAGGCAGTCTCCGGCCCTGGGGGGTCTTCCATGGCTACCGTTATGGAGTCTTCGATTTCAGTGAGATTCGCGAGCCTGGCATTTACCTCCTCGAGTATGCCGGCGAGCGGGCGGGACCCTTTCAGATCGCCGAAGGCATCTTCCGGGAAGCGTGGACGCCCACGCTCCGCTATTTTCTTCCCACGCAGATGTGCCACGTGAAGGTGCGTGAAGGCTCGAGGGTCTGGCATGGCGCCTGCCATCTGGACGACGCCCAGCAAGCGCCGGCTCACACAATGCATCTGGACGGCTACCAGCAGACTGACCGTGAGACCAGCTATGCCGACAATGAACACGTGCCAGGTCTCGACTGGGGCGGCTGGCACGATGCCGGAGATCATGACATTCCCGCCGGCAGCCTCTGCAACACGATCGAGGGACTGGCGCTGGCGGCCGAGGAGTTTCGTCCGTCCCTGGACCTGACGTCGATCAGTCGCCAGGACCGCGAGGTAGTCCTTCACCGTCCCGATAACCAGGATGATCTGCTTCAGCAAATCGCCTTTGGCGTGGAGTGGCTGCTGGCCACCTACGAGGCCGGGGGGCACATCTTGCCGGGCGTCGTGGAGCGCACGGGCTTCCAATACGGGACTATCGGCGACATGGCGAACACCACGGACAACCTCGTCTACGATCCGACGCTGGACGAGTACGAGGTGAAGGACGGCCGTTCCGGGAAGCTGGACGACCGCTGGGTCTTCACGAATCGCAACACCGGCCTCCAGTACCGCACCGTCAAGACGCTGGCGATGGCCCATCGCGTGCTCGAAGGGGCGATGCCGGAGCTAGCCGCGAAATGTTTGCGGGTGGCCCAAGAGTTGTGGCGCTACGAGCAGGAGCACGATCCTGCGTGGGGCCGCAGCGCCTATACGCCGCGCGACACGGGCTATCGCGGCTACGAGATGGAGGCGACGGCGGAGTTGTTTCTGACCACGGGCGACCGGCGATACCGCGAGCATCTGCTTTCGCTCGCCTCCGTGTTCGAATCGGCCCCGGCCGAGTCCTTCGCGGGCGTCGCGGGCTGGACGCTTGCCCGGACCTTGCCACGGATCAACAACCAGCAGTTCGAGGATGCGGTTCGGCGGAAACTGGCGCAATGGAAGAAGATCTCCGACCGTCAGAAAGCCGCCAGTCCCTATGGGACGCTTTATCCGGACGAGGTCAGCGATCCCGGTTACAAGCTGGAGTCACGGTCCGGAATCCACTCCGGCTTCGTGTGGGGCCATGGGTGGAACTTCCAGAAGAAGGCGCTCCATCACTACTATCTGCACAAGCACCTGCCGGATTTGTTCGGTCCGGACGTGGTATTCGATACGGTGAATTACGTGCTTGGTTGTCATCCGGGGACGAATGAATCCCTGGTTTCCAGCGTCGGCGCTCATTCGACACTGGCCGCGTACGGTTTCAACAGGGCGGATTGGTCGCACCAGCCGGGCGGAATTATCTCGGGAACGTCGCTGATTAAACCGGATCTGCTGGAGCTGAAGCATCCTTTCCCGTTCCTTTGGTATCAAACCGAGATTGTTATCGGCGGCGCCGGCACCTGGATCTTCGATGTGCTGGCGGCGGAGAAACTCGCGACTGGGATTCGCTAACGGAGGGGCGCAATTTCGACTGTTATACTCGGACTTAAGATGGTTGCTTTGCTCGCTCTCCTGTTCTGGGCGCAGCCGATAGACATCCAATCCGCGGACGCCGCTTATAATGCGGGGCGCTATGCCGAAGCGGCCGCCCAATACCGGCAATTCCTGAAACAAATGCCGAATGAGCCGGCGCTATACCTGCGCCTCGGGGCGGCCGAGTACGCGCTCGGCGAGTTCGAGAGCGCCGAGCGGAGTTTCCGAAAGGCGTTGGAACTTCGGCCGGGCCTGCCGCCTGCCCAGGTTGGCCTCGGCACGGCGTTGCTGACACTGGGCCGGGCGGAGGAGGCGGTCGGGATTCTGAAGAAAGCCGTCGAAGCGATGCCGCGGGATCCGCAGGCTCGGCGCGCGCTCGGCCACGCCTACGTGGAGACGGGTGAATTCATCAGCGGCGAGGAGATTCTGCGTTCGCTGGTCGAGGAGAGTCCCAAGGATTGGGAGAGTTGGTATTACCTGGGCGTCCTGCTGGTCAACCAGAACTACAGCGAGCCGGCGCTGGAGGCGCTCGAACGGTCATTGGAACTGTATCCGGACAATCCGCGGGCGCTGATTTACCGGGCCGGCGCCCTGACGCAACTCGGCCGGCTGGAGGAAGCCGAGGCGGAGTTCGCCAAGCTCGCGCGGAACCGGAAGATAAATGAATCTTCCGAGTACTATCTCGGGTATACGCAGCTCCTCTTCATGAAGCAGCGCTATGAGGAGGCGCTGGGGATGATCGACAAGGCGATCGAACGGGACCCGAAGTCCGGCAAGCTGCGTTTCTGGAAGGCGCGGACGTTGCTGTACATGGGCCGGAAGCAGGAGGCCGCGAAGGTGGCCGAGACTTGCGTCGAACTCTCTCCCAACATGCCCGGCGGACGCAACCTGCTATTGCGCATTTACCGGCAGCTCGGGGAAACCGAGAAGGCCGCCGAACAGGTGAAGTGGCTGAAGGCGTACGAGGACAAAGTGGCGCTGGGGAGAGGCCGTTGAGGCTGGCTGTCACGCTCCTGTGGGCCGTGCTTGCGGCCGGCGGCGCCGAGATCACCTTCGATGAGATCGCGCATGAGGCCGGGATCGCCTTCGAGTTGAAGAACGGCGAGTCCGGTCGGTTTCGCCAGGTGGAGCTGATGGTCGCCGGCGTGGCCGTCCTCGATTACGACAACGACGGCTGCCAGGATATTTACTTCACCAACGGGGCCACCCTGCCGGCGCTCCGTAAGACGAACGAGCACTATTACAACCGTTTGTACCGGAACAACTGCGATCTGACTTTTACGGACGTGACGGCAGAAGCCGGCGTGGCGGGCGAAGGCTACTCGATGGCGGTGGCCACGGCCGACTACGACAATGACGGCGACAGCGACATCTACGTCGCCGGCGTGAACCGGAACATTCTGTACCGCAACGAGGGTCACGGCACATTCACCGACGCGACGGAGGAGGCCGGTCTTACGGGCATCGATCCGAAGTACGGCAAGATGTGGGCGATCTCGGCCGGCTGGATCGACTATGACAACGACGGCTGGCTCGACCTCTTCATCTCAAACTACGTTTTGTGGGATCCGCGCACCGAGCCCCGGTGCGGTACCGAAGAGACGCCGCTGCACTGCCACCCGGACAACTATCGCGGGCTGCCGGACCAACTGTTCCGCAACAATGGCGACGGCACGTTCGAGGACGTCACGTACTCGTCCGGGATCGGCGAGCACATCGGCAAGGGCATGGGAGTGGCCTTCGCCGACTTCAACCGCGACGGCTTCATGGACGTCTTCGTGGCCAATGACTCGGTGCGCTGCTTCCTGTTCATGAACAACGGCGATGGCACGTTTTCCGAGATGGGTCTGGAGTACGGCGTGGCCCTGCGTGAAGATGGCGCGGCGATTGCCGGCATGGGGCCGGACACGCGGGACGTGGACAACGACGGTCTGCCGGACATCTTCTATAACAACCTCATGACCCAGCTCCACGCGCTATTTCGCAATGTGG
>CAYLSS010000422.1:0-4854 GCA_964385765.1 uncultured Solibacteraceae bacterium | reverse complement strand
GCGACAAAGGCCTGGTCACTGGTCAGTTGCACCGGATTGTTTCCATCGCTGTCGCAGACCCAGATTTCCCGGTCGCCCGTTCGCGAGGAAATGAACGCAATCTTGTTGCCGTCAGGTGACCAGGCAGGGCCCAGATCCATTCGTGTCGAGGCGATGACGTCGGGCGATTGAGAGACAGGACCTTTGGCGCCGCCCAGATCCATCCTGGAGATATTCCAGTCCAGGGTCCATCGTTCAAACACCAGTCGCCGGGCCTGAGGGGAGACGGCCAGCAGACCGACTCCGGTTCCAGCGAAATGCAGGTGCTCCGGCGCTGCGGAACCCGAGGCCGGCAACCTCCGGAGTGTGCTCGTATCAAAGTCCGAACCACTGGTGAAAAGGATGGATGATCCATCGGCCGACCAGGCTGGACGGCTGTTCCAATAACCATCGAAGGTCAGCCGCCGGGGCTCCCCTCGCGGAGTCAGGTCCTTCGCGAGATCGAGGACGTAGAGATCGGCTTTTCGGTCACCCGTCGACCGGCTGAGTACGACACGGCTGCCATCCGGCGAGACCGCCACCCCGCCCTCGCCCGGGAGCCCCGGCGGCGACGACGTAAGCCTGCGAGCCTCCCCGGTTTCGCTGGATATCGCGAACAGTCCTGGCGCCTCCTCCGGCGACGGCTTGAAAATGGTCATCAGCCATTTGCCGTCAGGCGACCACGATGTGTAGGGTCCCTGGAGGCTCTCGTGCCGGAACATGTAACCCTCAACGAGCTGCCGCTCCGATCCCCCAATCGCGGGTACGAGCAGATACGTGATCTTACCGTCAGCCGTCAAACGAAGAAAAGCAATCCATAAGCCGTCGGGCGACCACACCGGGGAATACTCATGAGCTGGCGACGCGACCAGCGGGCGTGGCTGCTCGGTGCCGATTTGCTTAATGTAGATATCGTTGTTCCCTTCCCGGTTCCATACAAAGGCCACCAGTTTGCCGTCTGGAGAGAAGCTTGGGTGGAGCTCTTCACCCGGGTAACTGGTGAGAGGCACAACCGCCAGGTCGCGGCCTTTGCTGCTCCTGCCCGTTGCGGCGAACCAGGAGACCGTGGAGACCGCCAAGGCAATCGCCACGAGCGCCAACACAACCGGCCACCGCCGCCTCTTCGCGGCAGGGAGCCCGGGCTGTCCCTTCTGGGACACAGTTTCCGGTGTCGCTTCGAAATCAATGGCCCTTTTCACTCCCCGCAGGTCCACCAGCAAGTCGTCCACCTGCTGATAGCGCTCTCCCGGGTTGTTGACCAGACTCTTGCTGATGATTCTTTCCAGCTCCATCGGAATGCCGGATCGCAATGCGGTGAGCGGCTCCGGCGTTTCATAGAGAATCGAGTGCGAAATCGCGTCCCGGACTTCTCCCTTAAAGGGAAGCTGGCCGGTGAGCATCTCATAGATAACCACGCCCAAAGACCAGATGTCGGTGCGGTGGTCCACTGCGGATCCCCGCACTTGTTCGGGCGACATATATGCGGGCGTTCCCACAGTGGCCCCGGCTTCGGTCAGCCTCGTCTGGCCGCCGAACCGTGCGATGCCGAAGTCCATGATCTTGACCTGCCCCTCGGTCCCTATCATGATGTTGCTGCTCTTGATGTCGCGGTGGACTACGCCTTTCCGGTGAGCGGCGCGTAAACCCTCCCCTGCCTGGATCGCGATATCGAGCGCCTCGGCCAACGGCAGCGGGCGCTTCTTGAGCTTCTCGGCAAGGCTCTCGCCCTCCACATAGGCCATTGCCAAAAACGTGTGTCCGTTCGCCTCGTCGATCTCATGGATCGTGCAGATATTTGGATGATCGAGCGCCGCGGCAGCCCGTGCTTCATGAAGGAAGCGTGCCTTCAGTTCCTCACTCCCGACAGCGCCCGGGCGGAGGAACTTCAGAGCCACGGTCCGGTGCAGTTTTGTGTCTTGCGCCTTATAGACGACGCCCATGCCGCCGGCTCCGACGCTCTGGTCAATTCGATAGCGGCCCACGGTCTGACCGGACAGCTCGGCGCCCGGCGCAGCAAGGGACGTAGGAACGAGATCCGTCGCAGTCAGTTCATGTACCAGCCGCCGCCACACCTCGCGGGCGAGTTCGGCATCGTCCTGGCAGGCCTCGGCAACAAACCGGTCCCGCTCCCCAGGCTCCCGATCCAGCGCCTCCGCAACGATCACTCTGACACGGGCCAAGCGTTCCGGCGTCATGGCTCCGCTCCTTCCGTGAGTTCACCCAGCGCCAATCCACACCCACGCCAGTATAGGGGAACGGGACACCCTGTCTGCCCGGAGGCAGAGAAGCCCGTGCTGCTGCCAAAACGGGAACTTAGGCCAGCTTTATCCAAATCACCTCTCGTGTGGCGGCGGAGTCCCAGTCGTCACGGATGCGTTGATACTACAGTCACCAGTTTCGAAAAACAAGTCCTTTCTGCCTTCTGTCCAGGGTAGCCGAGGCCGGTCATGGCAGACCAGCAAAGAGTGTCACCCTTTTCGGCCTCCTCTCCCTCCCCTGAAGAAACCATCGGCAGACGATCCGAGCTCGACACAGATGGCGGTTCCAAGAAATATAGCGATTTCTCGCCATTCTGGAGTCTGGCTTGGTTAGGCATGAGACAGGGTGTGACTCATCCTGCCGCGACGGTCGTGCGAAACCGGGTGCCGCCATGGCGTTGCGATTCATTCAGATGTTCCTGCCCGAAGGGCAAACGCAGGACGTTACCGAATTGCTCGAGGGCCACGATGTGCTTGGCGTGTGGCGCGACGCCAACATAGGGAACAAACTCGTGCTGCACCTGCTGGTACCGGCGGAACAGACCGAGCCGATCATGGATGAATTCGAGGAGCAGTTCGGTCAGACGAAGGGCTTTCACGTCGTGGTGTTTCCCATCGAGGCCGTGCTGCCGCGGCCGAAGGTGGAATCGGCAGACGCCGGGACATCGCCGGAAGATCCAACCGAAGAGAGCAGCAACCATCCGGCCGGCGGGGGCTTTCGCGTCAGCCGGGAAGAACTGTACAACGAGGTAACCGAGTCACTGGGAGTAGATCGCGTTTTCCTGGCCATGGCAGCGCTATCCGCCGTTGTGGCCGCGCTCGGACTGTTGCGGAACGACGTGGCGGTGATCATCGGGGCGATGGTGATCGCTCCGCTGCTCGGTCCGAATGTCGCGATGTCGCTGGCCGTGACGCTGGGCGACACTTCCCTCCTCCGTCGAGCGTCGCTGACCAACCTGGCCGGAGTGGCCGCCGCGCTCGCGGTAGCCTTTCTCTGCGGTCTGCTGTTCACTGTTGATGCGGAGAGTCCGGCGATCGCCAGCCGGACCCAGGTGGACCTGGGACACATCGCGCTGGCGCTCGGCGCAGGCGCCGCAGGCACGCTTGCCTACACCCGCGGTCTGGCGGGAGCGGTGATCGGCGTGATGGTCGCTGTTGCGCTAATGCCCCCGCTGGTCGCCTTTGGCCTGCTTCTCGCCGAGGGGAAATTCAGCACCGCCTGGGGCTCGCTGCTGTTGACGGTGGTCAACGTCATTTCCATCAATCTCGCGGGCACGGCGACGTTTTTGTTTCAGGGTGTGCGGCCCCGGAGTTGGTGGGAAGCCGATCGAGCTAAACGGGCCACGCGGCAGGCGCTCATCCTGTGGCTGGCGCTGCTCGCGGTCTTGACGCTGATAATTCTGCTGACGAGCGATTGGAGCGCCTCGCCCAGGCCTTAACCGCGACGCCGAATTCACCCCACTCTCCTCCCGTTTTGCATAACTGATCGAACCCCACCGCCACCATCGGCGCCCGCACTGGATTCCACTCCACATAACGAGCGCCAATCTCACGGGCCGCAACGTGCTCCCAGCAAGGTTTGGAAACGGGGCCGTAACGGTTACCCTCCTCTATTTTACTGCCCGGATTACCCCGCGCCCATCTACACTGGGCCCAGGAAGGAAGTCACGTGAAGCCTTTGAGTGCACGGATTTACCGAGCCAATTGATTGCTGATGGAATTCTCCGTGCACCAGACGAGTCTTCCGGGGCCGGCAGCGAGTGACGCCGATTTTCGCATCGATTGGCAAAGCCGGTCAAAGATCGCACCATTCGGCGAAAGATCTCAAGAAAGGGAGAATATCCTCATGACCACACTGAACAGGCGCCGATTCTTGCAGGCCTCTTCCGCGGCGCCGATTATCGTTGCGTCCTCCACATTAGGCCTTGGGCAAACCGTAGCGCCTGGCAACCGCATCACTCTTGGCTTTATCGGGACCGGCCTGCACGGAGTCCGGATCAACCTTAATTGGCCGGGTTCCGCCAGCAAACCTGGCAAGGGCATGCTCCATCTCCCTGACGCCCGGGTTGTCGCCCTATGCGATGTGGACAACCGGCATCTCGACTACGCAAAGAACATCGTCGACGCGAAGTACGGCAACCAGGATGTGACCGTTTATCGGGATTTTCGTGAGATCATCGCCCGCGACGACATTGACGCCGTCGTTGTCTCGACCCCGGACCACTGGCACGTCCTCCCCTCAGTGATGGCCGCCCGGGCTGGAAAGGACGTCTTCTGCGAGAAGCCGCTGACGTTAACTGTGGAAGAAGGACGTATTCTGAGCGAGACCGTCAAGAAGTACAAACGCGTTTCCATCACCGGCACGGAGAACCGCGCCCGGCCGGACTGGCTCCAGTGCTGTGAGGCGGTCCGCAACGGCGCCGTCGGCAAACTTCACACCATGCGGGTGTCATTGCCTCGCGGCCATCGCTATTGCAGTGTCCATCCCAATGGCTACCCGATCACAGACCAGCCAGTCCCACTGGAGTTCAAGCCCCAGCCTGTGCCCGACTTCTTCGATTACGATATGTGGCTGGGC
>CAYLSS010000421.1:0-4858 GCA_964385765.1 uncultured Solibacteraceae bacterium | reverse complement strand
TGTCAAGTTCGTTAGAATCGGGCGGCCAAGGACGCGGGTGAGGACGCGGCCGAAGGTCAGGGGAGGAGTGACCGATTTTGTCTGGGCTTTCGAAAGGCTCGACCGAGCTCAATAGCCCTCGGGCAAGGGCGCTTTTAGCAGGCGTACGTCGTCGATCCAGAACTTGCCATTGCCGTCGATGACAACGTTGAGCTTCACGTTGTCCGGGTTCTCACCCTTGCGCAGGAAAAACGGGATCTCGATGGTGCGCCAGGCGTGCGTCCCGGTGAGCGAGTACTGCAGGCCGCGGGAGAAGTATTCGCCCTGCCCCGGAAAGCTGCACCACATCTCGAGGTACGCGGAACCCTTGATCCGTCTGGTCTTTACCTTGGCCTGATAAATGAGCGTGGCTTGTTCGGCGCCGACATCACCGGTTTCGAAGAGGCGGAAGGTGGTGGTGCGCTTCGCGGTGAGCTCGAACGAGCCATTGCCGTCGATTGTCGAGGCACGATCGAGGCGAATTCCGTCTTGCTCGGGAATCCCTTCGAGGCTGTCGATCGGATAATGCTTCAACTCGACGCGGTCTTCAGCGCCGATACCAGCGGCGAGGAGCAGGCTAAGAATGACGATGCGCATTTGTGGCCTCTATCGGCTGCCGGCGCGTTTTACGATAGTTGCGGAGCGGCGCCCCAAGGATCGATCAGGCGCAGGCCCTTGCTTTCGAGCTCTCGGTAGCACGCCGGCAGGTCGAAGTGCCGGAGGACTCCGGGCGCCAGAAGTGCCAGGGGCCAATTGTAGTCCTTGGCCTCTGCTATCTCCGAATAGGACGTGAGCGCGTTCTTGAGCGTTACCTGGACGACGGAGTGGTCAAGCAGCGCCGCGAAGCCGGCCGGGATTGCGCCCCAGCCGCGGGCGGCCAGATGGACTTGCGTGTGGCCCGTGGCGCGGAGCCAGTTGAGGACCGTGAGCACGTCGTGCGTGCGCCGCCCGGCGACCGGCTCGTCAAGCATGATCGCGTGGGCGGCATAGAAGTAATCGCTGCCATAGGACCGGCGGAAGCTCCGCGGGTTGGTGGTGTCAGGCTGGCAGTCGCCGATGCCGCGGACATCGCAGGTGAAGAAGGCGGCGTCCGGTTCGGCGGCGAGGAGATCGCGAATCAGGGGCTCTTCGCGCAGTTCGGCGTCGGCGGAATGATGCGAGACGTAGAGCACGGCCCGACGGAAGCGCTTCGGCGGCCGGGAAAGAAGGACGTCCTCGGAGAGGCGGTAGACGATGGCGTGGATGCCCGGCTCGGTCCGGACCATGTAGGTGAGGGCATGCTCGGTCGGATATCTGCGGTCCCGCTGGGGGCGCAGGATCCGGTATTCCGGCGGTGCCCCGGTGGGGGGCAGCCGCAAGACGGATCGGACGGTTTGGCGCAGGGCCGGTCCGTCGAGGCGCAGCCGCTGTTTCCTCTGTGCGATTGAGGAGGCGCGGGTGAACGAGTAGACCGGGCGCGAATCGAGTTCGGCCACCTGGCCGTTCGGCGTGCATTGCAGGACGGAGTCCTCTTCGATGGTCAGTTCGGGTTCTTGCTTAACGTCGGAGATGGCGGTGGCCCGGTTGAACCACTGGTACATCGCCTCACGGTTCTCCTGCGAGAAGCCGTGATAGGTGGGACCGATGTAGAGCGCGATGTTGTCCTCCGCCCCGAGCAGCCGGTAGAGGCGCTTGAGCCGCCCGAAGGCCGCCTCACTGCCGCGGGCGTCGAAGTAGTCTTTCTCCTTCGCAAGAATGATCACCGGTTTGGGCGCCAGAGCGGCCAGAAAGTCCTCGTGCTCGAGGCCGAAGGCCAGGGCGCGCGGGGGACATTGTTCGGTGTCGGCGGGAAGCTCGTTGTAGAGATTCCGCCGGAATTCGGTGACGAAGCAAGAGGGCGCGGCCATGGTCCAGCGCTGTTCCACGCCGCAGAGCCAGGTGGTCATGGTGCCGCCGCCGGAGTTGCCGGTGACGCCGAGGTGGTGGAGGTCGACTTCCTCGCGCGTCATGAGGTAGTCGAGCGCGCGAATGCCGTCCCAGGCGCGCCAGGCGCCGAAGAACTCGCCGACCAGGTACTGTTGGTTGCCGGCGTAGAGGTGCTCGCCGGTCCCCCCGCCGCGTGACGGCTGGAGGTTTTCGTCGGGATAGACGAGCCGTTCGCCCTGTCCGATGGGATCGTAGATGAGCGTCACGTAGCCCAGCTTCGCGAGTCCTTGCGCGAAGGCCTGGTAGGTCTCGGCCGCTTTGCCGTTCGCCGAATGCCCGCAGGTTCCGATCACTCCAGGAAGAGGGAAGCTTCGTCCCTTGGGGATGTAGAGGTTCGCGGTGACCAGGAATCCGGGGCGGCTCTCGAAGATGACCTTTTCGATCTTGTAGAGGTCGCGCTCTATCACGCCGGTGATGCGAGGCTCGAGCGGGGTTTTCTCCGGGAACGGGCCAAACGACTGGCGGATCTTCTCGCGGACGCCGCGGACGTAGGCTTCCGCGTCGGCCTTGGTACGCAGCGCCGCCAGCCGCTCCAGGCGGTCGTGGTAGATGGCGCGCACGCGGTCGACGTAATACTCCTGCACCATTCGCGGGAACCGGTTGAGCGGGCTGAGTTGTTCCGGGCTCTGCTGCCAGGCGCCGGCAATGCGGGGGAGGGCGAATCCGGCGGTCGCGAGGCCGCCGAGCCGTACCAGGTCACGGCGGGAACAGCCGCCGTCTGCGTGTTTCCTCATCAGGGCACCTCGGCGATTAGTGTACTACCAACGATAATGCGCGCCCCCTTCGGACAACGTCGGCAAGGGGCGCGACCTTCATCGCCGCGGTAGCCCGCTGCCTGCAATCGCAACCACTTTCATGCTCGTGGCAATACCAGGTGAGGGAGGCCTTCTGCATCGCGCTTCTGGGTTCGCGGCAGAGTCCGACGAACGGGCCCGGTGTTTTCCAGCGGCACTATATAGTGATATATTCTGGAGCCAGATGCTCGGAGGGGAAGTGCGATCTGCCATCCTTTGTCTGCTGGCGCTCGGTTGCGTGATGCTGGGACCCAAGCCCGGCGCGGCCCAGAAGGTCGATTTCAACCGCGACGTCCGGCCAATCCTGTCCGACCGGTGTTTCACCTGCCACGGTCCGGATGACGCGACCCGAATGGTCGGTTTGCGGCTGGATACTCCTGAAGGCGGGTTCGCCGAACGGCCCGGCGGTCCGGTGATCGTACCGGGAGATGCCGAGGCGAGCCGGCTCTACCAGCGGATCAGCCACGAGCAGCGGACCTTGCAGATGCCGCCGATGGGTGCGGGAGACCCGCTGAGCGCCGAGCAGATAGAAACGATCCGCCGCTGGATCGACCAGGGCGCCGTCTGGAGTCGGCACTGGGCCTTCGAAAAACCGATTCGACCCGAGCTTCCGGCCGCCGGCGACAGCGAATGGCCGCGAAACCCGATCGATCACTTCATTCTGGCTCGCCTCGAACAGGAGGGTCTCGAGCCATCGCCCGAAGCGGATAAGGCGACCCTGCTGCGGCGCGTCTCGCTCGACCTGACCGGGCTCCCGCCGGCGACGTCCGAGGTCGACGCCTTCCTGGCCGACACCGAACCGGGCGCCTACGAACGACAGGTCGACAGGCTGCTTGGCAGGGCCCACTACGGCGAGCGCATGGCCATGGAGTGGTTGGATCTCGCCCGCTACGCCGACACCCATGGCTACCACATCGACTCTCATCGCGACATGTGGCCCTGGCGCGACTGGGTCATCCAGGCCTTCAACCGTAATCAGCCGTTCGATGAGTTCACCATCGAGCAACTCGCCGGCGACCTTCTGCCCGATCCAACGCGCGATCAACTCGTCGCCACGGGCTTCAACCGCAACCACATGATCAACTTCGAGGGCGGCGCCATCCCCGAGGAGTATCTTGTCGAGTACGTGGTCGACCGTGCGGAGACAACCTCGACCACCTGGCTCGGTCTCACGATGGGCTGCGCCCGCTGCCACGACCATAAGTACGACCCGATCAAGCAGCGCGAGTTCTACGGCCTTTTCGCTTTCTTTAACACGATCGATGAGAAGGGCCTCGACGGGCGCCGCGGCAACGCGGAGCCGATCCTGCGGCTGCCCTCGGAGTCTCAAGAGTCGCGATTGGAGGCCCTCGCGGCCGAGATCGAACGGAAAGAAGAAGCCTTCCCGGAGGAGCGGGCCGCGGATTTGCAGTCCGAGTGGGCGAAGACCCGGCTCGGGACGATGCCCGTTCCGCCCCGCGACGGGCTTCTTGCCCATTTCGAGATGGAAGGTTCGCTGGTCGACACATCCGGTCACTACCGCCATGGGCGCAAGGTTCGTGGGGAAGTTAATTTCGGGCGAGGGCAGGTCGGCCGGGCAGCGAACTTCAACGGCGAAGCGCACTACACGGCGAGCGACGCGGGCGACTTCGACGGCGGCGAGCCGTTCGCCCTGGCCTTCTGGGCCCGAGTTTCGGGCAAGCGCGCGCAATCCTACATCCAGAAGATGGATCTCGCCACCCGGCGCGGTTACCAGGTGGAATTCAGCGACTTCACTCCATTTCCGGAACTGAAACGCGCGCAGCACCTCACGTTCCGGATGGTTCACGAGTGGCCGGAAGACGCCATCGAGGTCCGCACCAGACAGCGGATCGTGCAGGGCTGGCGGCACATCGTGATCAACTATGACGGATCGGGCGAGGCGAGCGGAATTGCCCTTTACGTCGACGGCGAGCCGGGGCCGCTGGAGGTGGTCCGGGAGCAGCTTCAGGGCACGGCGCGAACGGACTCGCCACTCGAGTTCGGCAGCAAGGCGCTCGGCAACCCGACGAAAGGCAGCCTGGATGACGTGCGCTTCTACGACCGCCGGCTCGGCGCCGACG
>CAYLSS010000420.1:4558-4859 GCA_964385765.1 uncultured Solibacteraceae bacterium | reverse complement strand
GCGGGCAGAGGTGGACAAGCTGCTGGATTCCCGCACCCGCTATGGGGTGAAGGCGATGGTGGCGGGGGAGCCGGGTTGTCCAGTGGCGGCCGAGGATGTGCATGGCGGCAAGGAGCGTTTCGAGGTCACTCGTGATGAGTTGGTCGCGCTGGTGGACGAAGCCCTGCGAGCGCGGGGCATCTCTTGAGATTAGTTGGTAAGGAGTAGACTGGAGGAGTGATGGGCGAAGCCTTAGGAATGATAGAAACGCGCGGCCTGGTGGCGATGATCGAGGCCTCTGACGCGATGGTGAAGGCTGCTA
>CAYLSS010000420.1:0-4548 GCA_964385765.1 uncultured Solibacteraceae bacterium | reverse complement strand
CTAATGTGACGATGGTCGGGTGGCAGAAGATCGGTTCAGGCTACGTGACCGCGATGGTTCGCGGCGATGTCGCGGCCGTACGGGCGGCGACTGACGCCGGCGCGGCGGCGGCCCGCCGGGTTGGGGAGTTGATCTCGGTCCATGTGATCCCGCGTCCGCACCCGAGTCTCGAAGACGTGCTGCCGATTGGAAAGAGCAACGCCAAGTAGGTTCCGGCGCCCGCGGCCGATCGAGACATGATACTCGCGCGTGTAGTCGGTACGGTGGTTGCGACGCGGAAAGATCCGCGTCTGGAGGGCAAGAAGCTGCTGATCCTCAAGCCCGTGACGCCGAACGGAGAAGACCTTGGCGGCTACGTGGTCGCGGTGGATACGGTGAGCGCGGGCTACCGGGAAACGGTGATTGCGGTATCCGGCAGCTCGGCCCGAATGGCCGAGGGCTGCAAGGACCGTCCGGTGGACACAGCGATTGTGGGCATCGTGGATACAGTTACGCTCGATGAGCGGTAGGGCGTTATCATGCAGCTCGGAAGAGTGATCGGCCGCGTTTGGTCCACCGTAAAGAACTCCAACCTGGAAGGGCAACGGCTGCTGGTCGTGCAGCCGGTGAATCACCGGAGCGAATCAGCCGGATCGCCGATTGTCTGTACTGACTGCACGAATTCGGCGGGCGCCGGCGAGCTGATCTACTGGGTTCGCGGGCGAGAGGCAGCCCATGCGTTTCGTCCGGCGGAGGTCACATCGGACAACACCATTGTGGCGATTGTCGATGAGATCAGCGTCGAGGAAGACGCGGGGGCGGAATGCTGATTGGACGGGTGATCGGAGAGGTGGTGGCCACGCAGAAGCACTACTCTCACGACGGCTGCAAGGCACTGCTCGTCCAGCCGCTCGATCTGGATGGTAAGGCGATGGGGAACACGATTGTCGCGCTGGACTCGGTCGACGCGGGAGCAGGCGACAAGGTGCTGGTGACGCTGGAAGGATTCAGTGCGTTTACGAGTGTGGGCCGCTCGCTGTCCCCAATCGACTCAGCCGTTATCGCTGTCGTCGACCAGATCGACCTTCTTCCTTGAACTGCGCCGGCGGCGGGAGCTGATCATGACCAGGCGCACGGACATGCCCATCAGCAGGAGTCCCTTGGCAATCTCCAAAACCGAGTAGGCGTTATGGAAGCGCCAGAATCCGACCCGCTCGGCCGATGGCGCCTCTGGCGGCAGGAATTCGATGGCGCGGCCGAGCGTAGCCACCTGCGGGGTGAAGAGGAAATGCTGCACGATCACGAGCAGCAGAGCAAGGCCGCCGAGCGCGAGATAGAGCTTTTCGGTTTTGGCGTCGAACAGCATCGTCAAGAGGAACACCAGTGCGATGCCGATCTGAACGACTTCCCAGTTGCTGAAGTAGTGGCGATTGAGCTCTCCGATCTGGTGGCGAAGGAGAGTGCGGGCGGAGCTGTTTCCGAGAACCTTGATGTACTGGGCGGCGGCGGGCGCGGGTGACTTCAGCAGCTTGTCGACTCCCCGAAAACTGTGTATTGCGACCCAGGTCATGAACAGGCCGCCACCGAGCCACAGCCCGAGCAGCAAGGTGGCTAATCGACGTGTATGCATTGGGATCCTTTAGTGTAGCGCACCATTTCGGTGTTCGCGCTTAGAAGACCCAGCGCACGGCCAACTGGATCTGGCGGGCGGGCGTAGCGGTGTTCGTAATGCGTCCGGCCGAACCGACACGGCCGCCTCCCTCGGTGAAGAGACTTCTCTCGCTCGGCAGGGCGAAGTTGGGATGGTTGGTGAGGTTGAATGATTCCACGCGGAGGCGAAGGTGGTGGCGGTCGCCGCGATAGAGCGATTTGTGCAGGGCGAGATTGACCGAAAACAGGCCGGGGCCTGTCAGGACGTTGCGGCCGAGGTTGCCGAAGTAGCCGGCGGGCGGAAGCTGGAAGGCTTGCGGATCAAAGTATTGCCGCGGGTCGTTCAAGACGATGGTCCGCTGGCCGGGGGCCAGGACGGGCGGCTGACCGACGTCGCCGAAGGTGGACCGGGTGCGCGCGCGGTCGAAGCCGACCATGGGAGAGAAGGGAAATCCGGTTTGGGCCTGGACGAGGCCGTGGATTTCCCAATCATTCAGCGCGGGTGCGGCAAAGCCTCTCACCAGATCGGGGGCGAACCAGGAGAAGTTGGCGTTGAACGCATGGGTGATGTCGAAGTCGCCGCGGCCGCGCTGCGAGCCGAGGTCGAACGGGTTTGGTGTCCCGGTGCTGTTCACGAAGTCATCGAAGATGGTGCTGGATGAGTTGTCGATGAGCTTGGACCAGGCGTAGCTCACCTGGCCGCGAAGCCGATGGCTCAGGCGGCGGGTCAGGCTAAAGGTCAAGGAGTGATAGCTCGAATCGAATGCCGTGTCGCGCAGACCGATTCGGCTGAGATTCGGGTTCCGCCGAGGGGCGTCCTCAGGAAAGAACAGTCTTCCGTCAGGCTGAAGTTCGGGCACGGCGACATTCCAGTCAGAGAACTGGCCGACCAGATGAACGCCGCGGGAGCCGGCGTAGCCGACCGCGACCGCGGTGGCGGGATCGAGCCGCTGCTGGAGGCGGAATTGAAACTGGGCGACGTAGGGTTGCCGGGGGTTGAATCGGAAGCCGTCCGATGATGACGACGGTCGCGCCTGGGCGATGGCATGGGCGAGATCGGGAAACTGAGGCCGGAAGACGAAGGCGCGCTTGAAGAACGGCGGGACACGGATGCCCGCGATGACGGTTTCCCTCACGCCCAGCAGATCGAAGAAAATGCCCGCGCCGGCACGGATCACGGTGGCTCCGGTTCCGAAGACGTCCCATGCAAGTGCGGCGCGCGGTGCGAAGTTCCTGGCTGATGGGTTTTCGAAGAAGGGTTCGCCGACGGCGAAGGTGCTGTCATTGAGCGGATCCCGCAGAGTTGCGATCTTGCCGCCGGCTTCGCTCGGCGTGGTGTAGCGCTCGTAGCGGACACCGAGGCTCAGGTTCCAGTTCGGGAGGGGGCGAAACTCGTTCTGCGCGAACAGGAAGTACTGCTGCTGTCTCCAGTCGCGATGCGAGTCGGAATCCGGTGTCATGGCGTTGGCGATGAACGGGCGGGCGGTCAGGAATTCCTCGAGGGAGTCGAATTCGTACCGGCCATTGAAGGAGAAGTCCGACCGGTGGTTGAACTGGATGAGATCGAAGCCGCCGCCGAAGCGGAGATTATGCCCGCCGGCGAAGTGAGAACCTTCGTAGTTGAGCTGGAAGTCATCGGTGTCGTGGATGCGGGGGCGGACCTGCACGGGCTCGGTCCCCACGGAGCCGAGTCCGGTGATCTGGATGGAGCCCAGGGAACGGCCTTGGATGAATGCCAGCCCGGCGGCGGGAATTCCGGGGCGCACGATAGCGTCCTCCTGGTTGGCGACCTGGCTGAATCCGGCGCGGAGGTTATGGAGCGTGCGGGGAGATTGGATGAACTGGGTGTCGGAGTGGAGGAACTGAAAGCGGGAATCGGCGGTCAGGTCCCAGAGGAGGAAGGGGTCGGGCAAGGACTGGTGGCCGTCGTCGAAGGTGTAGCGTACCGCGGTCCGGCTGCTCCCGTTCCAGAGCATGTCGAGCCGCCCGGCGACATAGTCCTCGCGGTTGATGGTATTGGCGGGGGTGATGAACTCGGCGGCTCCGTCGCCGAAGTCCAGGCCGTTGGGGAGGGGGAACAAGTCGAGGTAGGGCTTGACGGCCTCGGCGACCTTGATCAGCCGTTCCCCGCCGCCGGGCGATGGCAGGATGCCCCGCCGAGCGTCGCTGGTGATGGTGGTGGATCGCAGTGTTTCGGTGAAGTCCTCGCGGACGCCCTCGTAGTTGAGAAAGAAGAAGAGCTTGTTTGGGGCGACGGGGCCGCCGAGCGAGGCTCCGAACTGATTGCGGCGCAAGGGAGGCTTGCCGGCGGAATCAAAGAAGTTGCGGGCGTCGAGCGCATTATCGCGAAAGAACCAGTAGCCGCTGCCATGAAGCTGGTTCGAGCCGCTCCTGGTAACGGCCGTCATGGTGGCGCCGGCAGCCCTTCCGTATTCCGCCGAGAAGGGGCTGGTCACCAGGTGGAGTTCGCGGAGGCTCTCGATCCCCAGAAGCTGTCCGGCAGCGCTCGCGGGGGCGGAATTGGTGGCGTCGTTGATGTAGATGCCGTCCAACCGGTAGCTGTTCTGATTGGGGCGATTGCCGTTTACGGCGATCTGGGCGCCGGTGCCGGTAACCAGAAAGCCGGTTTTGTTCAGCGCGGCGTTGGCGCCGGGCTGCTGATCCATAAGATCGAACAGGTCGCGTCCGGAGAGCGGCAACTCCTCCAACTGGACGCGTTCAATGGAGCCGCCCCAGTCGGCGGCGCTGGTGCTGATGAGGGGAGCCCTTGCCTTCACCTCGACGCTTTGCAGCTCCTCGCCCAACTGGAGGGTGAAGCTCACCCGGACCCTGCTTCCGGCCGCCACCTCGACATTGCGCCGAACCTGTTGCCGGAACCCGGCCGCCGAGATCTCGACGCGGTATTGCCCCGGAGCGAGC
>CAYLSS010000419.1:4312-4871 GCA_964385765.1 uncultured Solibacteraceae bacterium | reverse complement strand
GAGGCAGAATCGACGTTGATAATACCTGATTCAATCTTTATTTGTGGCAACCGGATCGGGATGTCGAAGGTTTGCGTCTCCGTTTCTATCGGCGGCGCATCTTCTTCCTTAACGATCCGGGTAATGTTCCAGCGGGCTTGTTCATCGCGTTCCAAAAAGACAAGAGGGGGCCAGCGAGCGGAGTTGATCCTCGGCGTTACCGGCGAGGAACACACCTACCTCGAGCGGCGCGCCGAGATTTTCGGCCAGCGCTGCCGCGTGTCTCAATACCTCGGACTGGTTCTGTTCCGCCATCTTGAGGTCGACGCGCAGATGGGAGGGACCCAAGGCTCGCAATCGTTCGATCTGCTTCGCGCTGGCTGGAGGTGAATCCGCGGCGAAGACCAGTCCGATTGGCGGGAGATCGACCTCCCCGGCGCTGCTGGCGCGCAGTGATACGGCTGCCGGCGGAGCAGCATCCGGGAGCGCCTGCGGCTCCCCTTCGAGCCGTAGCGTGACCGACTGGGAAATGCGCGTCCCCTTCGGCACCTCCACTGGAAAAGGCCGCGCCAGCGGTGTG
>CAYLSS010000419.1:0-4302 GCA_964385765.1 uncultured Solibacteraceae bacterium | reverse complement strand
AGCGGTGTGCAGTAAGTCTTGTACGAGGCGTCGATCCAGTTGCGCTGATCTTCCATCTCGAAGACTTCGCCCTTGAAGCGGACCTCGGCGGTGACGCCGGGCTCCACCGTGTGCGAGATGGCGGCAATGTCGAAGAACGGCTGATGTGGCGAGATGAAATCGGGAAACTCGCCTTCGGTGCGACTGCCGTCGGTGTGTTCCACCACACAGAACTCGCCGGCAAGCTCGCCCACTGGATGCAGCAGGCAGAAGCCAATCCGGTTGCGGCGAAACGTCGACAGCGCCACCCCTTCCATCAGGAACCGGACCACGCCGTCGTGGCTCCCTGAAATCGTTCCCTTCCAGTTGAAGTGGATCGGATCCTCCCGGCAGACAACGTTGAACGTCACCCGGAACCCTGACTCCGTCACCGTGGTCATCAGGTTCTCGACCACCGGAGCCACTGTTCCCCAGTTGTGATCGCGAACCGCGGAGTATAATCCCCGAATCACTTCCCGCTCGCCGAGGCGCACATAGCGGAGGAACGCAAGCTCCGGATCGAAGACCATTTTCAGCGGGCCCGCTTCGAACTCCATCCATTCCGCCGCAGGCTCGCTCCGGCCATAGTACAGCTCAAAGCGGGATAGCTCCCGGCCGCGATGCGATTGCGCCGCCGCAACGGAGACCATGCTCCCAACGCTGGCGGCGGCCAGGTCGCCCACCCATTTCCGTCGCGTTGTCAGAAGAGTTGGATCGCCGTTCGTTTGGTCATCCATCAAGATGTATACTTATCACACCAGTTCAAGTGGAATCCACGAAATCAATGCTGAAGCGGAGTCTATTATGGTCACAATCGACAGTTACACGCTGGCCGTCCTGCTTTGCGTCCTCAGTATGACCTGCTGGGGATCCTGGGCCAACACGCAGAAACTGGCTGCCAAGACCTGGCGGTTCGAGCTCTATTACTGGGACTTCATCACGGGCCTCCTGCTCTTCTCGATCTTGTCAGCGTTCACGTTGGGCAGCCTCGGTGACACCGGGGAACCGTTCCTCACCGACCTTCGCGGCGCGGACTTGGCGAGCATTGTCTCGGCCTTCCTCGGTGGCACCTTGTGGAACCTCGGCAATCTGCTGCTCGTGGCCGCCATCGCTGTCGCGGGGATGGCGATCGGCTTCCCGATCGGCGGGGGCATCGCCTGGGTGGTCGGGATCCTCTTCAACTTCGCGCTTGAGGTCCTCGGTGGCGGGACTCCAAAGAGCAATCCGCTGATCCTGTTCGCCGGCGTGACGGTTGTGATTGCGGCTATTGTCCTGAGCATGTTTGCGTACCGGCGTATCGCCATCGCCGCGAAGAAGCCCAGCTTGCAGGGGATTCTCCTTTCGGTTTCCGCCGGACTGTTGATTGCTTTCTTCTACGGACTGGTGGTGCGATCGATCGACGGACAGTTCGTAGCCGGCGGCACTGGCAAGCTGACGCCCTTCACGGCTGCCTTTTTCTTCAGCGTCGGCGCGTTTGCGACCACCTTTGTCTTCAATCCGATCTTCATGAAGAAGCCTGTGGAAGGGTCGCCCGTCAGGTTTTCCGAGTACTGGCAAGGCGATCTGAAGACCCACCTGACGGGTGTGCTTGGCGGGATGATCTGGAGCCTCGGTCTGGCGGTCAGCTTCCTGGCGGTGAGCGTGGCCGGTCCCGCCATCTCCTACGCGCTCAGCAACGCGGCGCCCGTGGTTGCGGTTCTTTGGGGCGTGCTCGTGTGGAAGGAATTCGCCAACGCTCCCAAGGGCACGAACACGCTGCTGGTGCTCATGTTCGCCTGCTACCTGGTCGGGCTCGCCGTAATCACTTACTCGAACGTCTCCTGAGGCGGCGCTCAAACGCGCTGCTCTACTCTTCCGGCCGGATGCTCACGATCACCCGTCGATAGCCGTACAGCACCGGTTCGCCGTCGTCTCTCACCTCGCAAATCACATGGATTTCGCCGGACTCGCTGGCCGCCGGCGCCGTGAATTCGATCTCCGCTGAAGTTGCGCCCCGCAGTTCCGGGGCCGGTTCAAGCCTCCCCGCCTCACGGTACACAAACCAGCGATAGCCGAGCCGGTCGCCGTCCGGATCCTCCGAGCCGGCCGCGCTCAGCCGAACGACTTCGCCCGGGTGCGCGGAGATTCGCACCACACTCTTGCCGCGGCGCCCATTGAGCACGATTACCGGATTATGATTCGCGTCCTCGTATCGTTCCGCCACGCACCAGTCGAGTCGGGCCGCGAAATCGGCCTGGTATCCCTCCCGCCATCGGGCCACGGTCCACTTTCGGCGCGTCCCGGCATTGCCGGACTCCGACCAATGCTCGTCTTCAGCGTCCACGTAGTGCCCGCCGTCTCCCTCGCGCTGAAACCTGCCGCCCCATCCGCCGTATTCCGGACGCTCCGGATCAGACAGTCCATTTGGCAGCACGAAAAACCAAGACGGCGTGTCTCCTTCCTTGACTCCCACGGTGTTGTTCGGCGCGGCTGGGTTCTGCCCTACCAGCGGATATCCTCTGCCGAGAGCCCCGTGTGCCTGACGCACGTGCCGCTCGACCCAGGCTTCCTGCGTCAGCGGGACGACCGCATCCCGCACGAGCTGTACCACCGGAAGACCCCCACCGGCCGAATCGTTTTGATACATCCCGCGGAACAGCGCCGTGAAGCGATCCATTCCGGGAGGCCCCGACTCCACGTAACGGAGCGCCGGGAACTGCTCCCGGATCCACTGCCCGGTTCCTTTGTTGCTGCTCCAGGCGTCCTGATCGGCGATCGCGTAGACACGCAGCTTCCTCACGAAGCTCAGCACCTGCTTCGGCGTCCGGCGGCTTCTCACATCGGACAGCGCCTGTGCCAGGTCGTGCGCGCCGCCCCAGATAGCCACGTGCAGGGGCCGTGTCGAAGCGTCGACCGCCGCGATGGTCCGCTCGGATCCCGGCGTGCTCTTACCCGGACCCAGATGCGGGATCCCGCGCTGCGCGCTACCGTGGCTGACCACGGATAGCAACTCTTCCGCTGTTGGATAGCCATCGCCGTGTTCTGTCAGGTTGTCTCGATCCGCCGCATAGTCCCGGACGATCTCGCGTATCAGGTCGGGCTGGGTGACGGACCGCTCGAGCTCGCGCGGCGTGCCGCTCGCCGAGGCGATCAGACCGGCGATCTCAAACTCATTCGCGTAGAGCATCAGCCGTCTCATCGACTGCATATCGTCCGGATCGCCGCCTATATCGGTCAGCACCAGCAGACGCGGTTTCGCGGACGATTTCGCCGACTTGGCTCCGGTACTCTCCAGAATCAGCAGCCAATCGTTTCCACGGCCTGACGACGGCGGCGTGTAAGTTTGAATCCCCTTCGTGTCGGACCCATGAATAAAGTGCGAGACACCGTAGCGTGGATTGAACCAGCTCTCGTTAATACGGTCGCCGCTGAGGAGTCTCTTATCCACCGTGAATCGCTCTCCGCGCGGCGAGTAGATGAGGGCGAAGGAACCGTCGCGCGCCCGTGCCGCCCGGATCTTCGCTCCGCCATGGTCCGGTCCATCAGCGATCAGGCTCTGGTCAGGCGCCAGCTTTTCGAAGCCCCGAGACTCGAACAACCGCCGGAGGATCCCCATTTGAAACGCCCCGGGATGGTCGAGTGCTTCGTTCCAAGGGACGTCCGCTCCGAGCACCGGCTCCCGGCCGGGCGCCCACATCTGCCAAACGCTGTTGTGCCCGTAAGTGTGCCCGCAAGCCCCGGCCAGCAGTGACCAGTAGGCCGCCTGCCGCGCATCATAGGCGTCGAAGCGATCGAGCCGGCTCGCTCCCTGGAAATAGAAGCCGACCATGAGATCCTCGTAGCGCGGTTCGCCGTCGAGCGTCGGTTTCACCGGGCGCAACGCGTAGTCGTGCTCGGCGAAGAGTCCGTTGTCGTGGTCGTGGGCGGCATGGGAGGACTGGTACATGTGGAAATCCAGCCAGCGGGCGCCGGCAAGGAACTCCGATGACAGTCCCGGCCCGCGCGGGTGAAACGTGATCAAATGCGTCCCGCCGTCGCCTTCCTCGAGACCGGCGGCCATCGCGTCGATCACGGTCCGCTCCTCTTCCCGGCGGATATTTTCATCGCCTCCCAATATCCAGATCACGGGCTGTTCGCGATAGCGTTCGCCGAGGAAGCGTCCATAGGCCCGGGCATTTTCTTCATTGAACAGGTACGGCGGCTCACGTTCGAACATCCGCCAATAGCTGCCCCAGGTTGGAAGAAAGCCGATGCGTAGGCCAAGTTCGGCCGCCCGGCCAACGATGTAGTCGACGTGCTTGAAAT
>CAYLSS010000418.1:4539-4879 GCA_964385765.1 uncultured Solibacteraceae bacterium | reverse complement strand
CCTCAGCGCCGGTGCTGCCGGCGAAATGCTTGGTTACGCTCTCGGTCATGGCGAGTCCCGAAAGCGACTTATGCAGTTCGTGAAGAACCGGGAGAGCACTTTCTCCGTTCAAGAACTGAATGAACTGGCCGAAACAATCCCCTGACGATGGCCAACGGAAAGGTGACCAATACAATGCACGACGCGCGGACATTCTCGGTCATCACGCCAACCTACAACCGCCCGCGTCGGCTTGACCGGCTGATGGCGGCGCTGAGCCGGATCAGCCGATAGGGCAGAAAGCGCTCCAGGTCGATGGCGCTGGCCGTCTGCGCACCCTGTTCGTGACTGGCTTGCTGCG
>CAYLSS010000418.1:0-4529 GCA_964385765.1 uncultured Solibacteraceae bacterium | reverse complement strand
CTATCCAAAAGAACGCTTTGAAGTGATCCTCATCGATGACGGCGGTCAGATCAACGTGGAAGCGGTCGTCGCGCCCTACCGCCATCTTTTGAATATCGCGGTTCTGCGCGAGCAGAACCGGGGGCCCGCAGCCGCTAGGAACTATGGCGCCACCCAGGCCATCGGCGACTACATCGCATTCACCGACGACGATTGTGAACCCTCACCCGGCTGGCTGCGTGCCTTTGAAGAAACCTATGCCGGACGCACGGACGCCATCTGCGGCGGCCCGCTCACCAACCGGCTCAGCAGCAACTCCTACTCGGAAGCGACTCAGAAACTGCTCGACTATCTTCACGAGCAATACAACCCCATCTCCACTCCCGGTGCATTCTTCACGACTAACAACCTTTGTGTGCCGCGCTCGGGATTCCTCGAGTTGGGTGGTTTTGACGAATGCATGCGCTTCGGCGAGGATCGCGAGTTCTGCTACCGTTGGACGGTGCGGGGCAAGCGCTTTCTATATGCCAAGAATGCCGCCGTGCGGCACTCCCATCAACTTGATTTCTGGTCTTTCCTGCGTCTCCATTTTCTTTATGGGCAAGGGACCGCCCTGTTCCGCGAACGTTCAGCCGACAAGCAACTGCCTCGAATCAAACTCAGTACGCCTCTCTGGTACATCCGTCTCATCCTCTCCGGAGTGCTCAACCGCCCAAGCATCGACGGGCTTCGCTTGAGCGCTCTGCTCTTCGGGACGCAGGTAGCTGCCGCGGCCGGCCTGTTTTGGGGTTCTCTGCACCATTCCTCGGTCATTGGCGGCAGCCCGGCCGACGCCGGACTCCAGCCCATCTCGCCGTCGAGCGCTCCGCCGTCAGAGCACGGGCGCGCCGGGATGTCCAGCGGGCGTTCCGCTCGAAGAGGGTTTGCACCATGAGGCCGCTGTCGAAAGTAATGGGGGCCCTCGCCAGCCGTGAGGTGATGGTCGAAACGTATCACGCCTCCTTTCCCTGTCGCGCGGTGCCATACCCTAAAACGTGAAATTGGCTCCGCGCCGAGTCTTCCGGCTACGTGAAGCCGGCTCTACCCTGGGGGCTGCCCACTCGATTGCGGGTTGAGCCGACCAGTTCCGCCGGCGCGGGTCGTTGGAAGTCGCGATCGACGGTTTGCGCACACAAGTTACAATTTCTGAGCCAAGGAAAACCGCAACATCTTGCGGGGCAGGCGGCAATCACGTCGAAAGTGTCCCGTCACCCTTTCTTGGCGTTGCAAAGAGTCCCATGCCCGGGGCCGACATGACTTCGGCCCTCGACTTCCAGGCCAAACTGCGACTCTCTTACAAGGGGGGGCGCGTCCGGGCGGAGGGGCACGGTCACATCGAGTGATGTTCCTTTGCCTGGTTGAGACTGAATCGAGATCGCGCCGTTAACGCGAGAAACGCTCTCTTGCATGGAAAGAATGCCAAGGCCGCCTGCCGGGACCTGCTCCGAATCGAAACCGATCCCGTCGTCCTCGAGGCGAAGCAACAACTCGCCGTCAAGCACCTTCGTAGCTACATTGACCCGCGATGCCCGGGCATGTTTGAAGATGTTGTTCAGCCCTTCTTGAACGATTCTGTAGAGAGCCAGCTTGACGTCGCCGGAGAGATTGGCGGGAACGTCAACGTGGCATTGAACCAGGATGTCGTGCCGGTTTGAATGACGGGCACACTCGGCTTCGAGAGCTGCTTTCAGACCTAACACCTCGAGCATCGCAGGATGCAGTTGATGCGAAATCCTGCGGGTATCTTCACAGAGCCTCGCGATCTCGTCCTTCAACGGCTGGACTCGAGCTGCCAGGTTGTGCTCTGGAGGGGAGTTTGCAGCCAGCGTGTCAAGGTTTATCTCCAACAGGGCTAACCGCTGGACGAGATCATCGTGCAAGGCGCTCGCGATACGTCTACGCTCCTCCTCCTGTCCCTTTGTGAGAGCCAGCAACCTGTCTCTTTGTCGCAAGGTCTTTTCTGCCTGCTTGCGTTCGGTGACGTCCAATCCAGCACTTGTTACGCCCACAACGGAGCCGGTGCTATCGCGCAACGGCTCGACTGAAATGTCGTAAGTCCTGATTCCCTCTTTCCGAACGAACTGGATCTCCTCGCGCGCTCCCTGGCCGGATTGCAGGACCCTGCGCTTCACACCGGTCAGCCGTCGTGCGCCTTCCGCGTTCTCTAACTCGTCATCTCGCCTGCCAATCACCGCGGCGGAGTCGAAATCGGGGTGTGGGTTGTGTATCCAGCGATACCGCAACTCGTGGTCGGCCTGTGCCAAAACAAGGGGCACATTTCGAACAGCTAGCCGGAACCGCTCCTCGCTCTCTCGCAGGGCCTGCTCGACCCCCTTCTGTTCGCTGATATCGATCAAAACTCCGACCATTCGCCGGACGCTGTGATCTTCGTTCCGCTCGACTGCCTCCGAAATTGCGCAGACCCGGATAGAATGACCGGACCGGGGCCGAAGCCGCACCTCGACGCTGTAGTTCTCGACCTTGCCGGTAATAAAGTCGTGGTGAGCGCGCTGGAGCGGACGGCGGTCTTTCGGATCGACCCGCTCGAAGAACCAATCCAGGAAGCGATCGCTGGGCGGAAGCTCGTCCTGGTCGTAGCCGAGCAAATCCGTCCAGCTTGCGGCCTGGTAGGCCGATGCCCTGGGATGCACTGAATGCTCGTAGAGTACGACGCGCGCAGGCCGCGGGAATGAACTTGGTATTCCCAATCCTCCTCCACTCACTTAAGAGAATTCGATTTGGATTTCTCTTCCCACCCCAAGGTACTATACATCGTTCGCTTCCTGAAACGGCTCCTCGTGCCGTGAGCGGCGCTCTGCTCAGGTCGATGCCAGACGGCGCAATGCGGCACTTTTTGAACACGGTGGTGTCCAAGAAGATAGCGGAGTGCCAAGTGAAGAAATCTTGTTACTTTTTTGGTGATGGCTGTCTTAGCTTCAGTAGCCGGTGTTCGGGCATAGGAGATGTTCCATCCCCTGCGGGGCGCCTACATGGGCCAGGAAGCGGATCAGATACCTAAGCCCTTCCTGCCGGGAAAGATCTCAACCGGATTTCAGCCTCGCGCCGCGAGGTGCCCACGTCTACTTCACGACCAATCATGCACTGCCGGGCGCAGGCGGCAGTAATCTCTGGAAGGTCCGATTCGAAAATGGCGGTTTTACAGAAGCCCAGCCTCTCGGGCCGGAGGTGAACACGGCAGCGGATGAAAGCCATCCTTCGCTGACAGAGGAAGGAACGCTGTATTTCTATCGCGGCGAACCGGAGAACTCCACATCGAGCGATCTGTTACGGGCGAATCGGTCAGCGATTGCCGGCCAGTTCGAAACATCGGATCGGCTGCCCGAGCCAGTCAATAGCGGTTTCGCCGACTATGACCCACATGCGGCTCCTGACGGCAGCTATCTCATCTTCGCTTCTCGCCGACCGGGAGGCGAAGGACAGGGAGATCTCTACATCGCCTTCTCACTGCCCGGCGGCGGCTGAACTCCTCCAACAAACTTAGGCCCTGAGATTAACAGTGGCGCCGAGGACGACCGGCCATCCGTGACGGTACTTCTTCTTCACGAGCAATCGAGTGATCGACGTCAATCTGCCTCCCGGGGTCCCTCCCGCCAGCAGCATGCCGGGAAAAGGCGACCGAAACATCTTCTGGATGAAGACCGACTTCATCGAGAAGCTTCGTGGCCATTGATCGAGCAGAGATGACTCAGCGGAACCGGCAGCCGCCGGCCCACGGTGTCTCGGGGCGCTCAAACCGGCTGTAGTTCGTAGCCCTGACGACGGTGGCGGGTGGCCGCCTGGCTGGCTTCCGGGTCATCGATGAAGCGCTCCTCTGACGGGTTCCAACGGAGCTTTCGGTTCAGCTCGCGGGTGAGGTTGGCCAGGTGGCAGACGCTGACCGAGCGGTGGCCGATTTCGGGGTCGGCGCTCGGTCGCTTTCTTGTACGCATGCAATCGAGCCATTCCCGCATGTGGAACTCGGCTTGCCATTGGGCTCGCCACCACTTGTCCACCTCTTCTTTCGGAGGCCGCTCGGTGATCAACTCGGGCGGGTCGCAGCGGAAGTCGTTCCGGACGACCTCGATGGTCCCTTTCTCGCCGACGAACCTGGCGCCGCCCAGCAGGCCACCGCCGGTGACGGGTTTTGCCGTCTCGGTGAGCTTGACGGTGACGCCGCTCGCATAGCGGAAGGCGACTGCGCCCTCGGGAGCCTCGTCCAAGGGCCACAGCTCGACGGGCCCGCTACCGTCGGCGTTGAGGGCCCACTGGACCTGATCGAGTCCATGGGCGCCCCAGTTGGTCATCTGGCCGCCGCCAAAGTCGCGCCACGCCATCCAGCCATAGTGGAACCTCCTGTTGTAAGGGCGCATCTTCGCCTGACCCAGCCACATGTCCCAATCGAAGCCGGGTGGCGGGGTCTGTTGGGCCAGCGTTTCGGAGGGCCGCGGGCCCGAGTAATTGACGGCCAGGACCTCTATTACCCGTCCCAGGCCTCCTTGGCGGATGAATTC
>CAYLSS010000417.1:1869-4879 GCA_964385765.1 uncultured Solibacteraceae bacterium | reverse complement strand
ATCGACGTATATCCGCCCGAGTACCCCGACCCCGACCCGAATCCCACTGGGGTGAAGATGGGCACCTACCAGCAGCTAGTGCGGGGCGAGCCATTTCGCGGACGCTTTCGGAACAGCTTCGAAGAGCCCGAGCCGTTCGTACCGGGCGAGGTGACCAAAGTGGAGTTCGAGCTGCCGGACATCTTCCACACCTTCCGCCGGGAGCACCGCATCATGGTGCAGGTCCAGAGCAGTTGGTTCCCGCTGATCGACCGGAACCCCCAGGCCTATGTAGACATCTACCACGCGAAGCCGGAGGATTACCAGAAGGCCGATCACCGCATCTATCGACACGCCGGGCGCCCATCCTTTATCGAGGTCAACCGGTTGGCAAACAGGTGATCCCGCCAGTTCGGCCACCTGCTAGTCGCGAATCACGAGCTCTTCGAAGCGTACCTCGAATCCGTTGCCTTCGGGTGCGGCGGCCATCGGTCCGACATTGACCAGCCAGTCCATGTCATTCGTAGTCCCACTTCATGATCCAGGGATCGTTGGTCCGCTCCTGAAACGCCTTCAGCTTTCCTTTCAGGCGCTCGAGCTGCCGGACGTACTCGGCATTGCCGGCGAGGTTGTCGCCTTCGTAGGGGTCGTTCTCAAGATCGTAGAGCTCGAACTCGGAACGGTGGATGTAGCTTCCCACCGTCTTCTTGCCGAAGGGAGCGTCCATCCCCTGCTTGTACTGCGCCTGCCAGGTGGGAGCGGCCCACAGGTCCGATGCGAACGGGAACGGCAGCGGGTGGGCGATGTTCCACAGCAGCTTCCATCGCCGCTCACGGACAACCCGCATCGGGTAGTACATCTGGATCTCGTGAAACTGGTGCGAAGCGTAAACCTCGTCCCACCCGGTGGGATTCTCCTCGCCGAGGATGCCCATGAAGGAGCGGCCATGGAATGCGCCCTTCTCGTATTCGCGGTTGACCTGTGGATCGCTGCGAAGGTCATTCTCCGGAACCTTCGTGATCACCGCTGCCTTCACTCGTCCGCTCCTTCGGTCGAGCGCGCCGGCGAAGTCAAGGACCGATGGCGTTAAGTCGACCCAACTGATCATCGCGTTCGAAACCACGCCGGCATGGTCCGCATAGGGGTCGCGCACAATCAGCGGCGCCCGCATCCCGCCTTCGTAAAGCGTCGTCTTGGCGGCCGGCATGGCAATGCCGTGATCGGCGAGGTAGAGGACCAGCGTGTTGTCCCATTTGCCGGCGGCCTTCAACACTTCAATCAGCCGGCCGAGTCCCTGATCGATCCGGGACACGGACTGGTAGTATTGTGCGATCTCGGCCCGGCTGGTCGGCGTATCCGGCAGGAATTCCGGAACAATGACGTCTTGTGGATCATAGACCACCTCGTCGATGCCCTCGTAGCTCCTGCCCGGCGCCGGATTGCCGAAGCGGTTGGGCTTATACGGCAGCTCGTCCGCGGTCCCGCCCCCCCGGTGCGGATCAGAAGTGCAGAAGTATAGGAAGAAGGGCTTGTCCGACCTCTCCTCGATGAAGCTCCGCGCGTTGTTCGCCATCTGAAAGGCATTGCGCCCGTTGCCCGGGATCTCTTTGTCGAACTGGTAAACGGCCTCCGGAGCGACATGGTACTTGCCGACCCGCGCTGTCCGATAGCCGGCCGCCTTGAGGTAAACCGGCAGACTGACGATATTGTCATAAGCGCTGAACTTATGGTAGTGATGCTGGTGCCCATAATGCCCATTGGCGTGATTGTGCAGCCCGCTCAGTATCACTGAACGGCTGGCTGAACAGCTTGCCGTAGTGCAGAAGGCGTTATTGAACCGCGTTCCGGCTTCGGCAAGGGTGTCCATGTTGGGCGTTTTGAGCACGGGGTTTCCGTAAGCGCCGAAGTCCGGCGACTGGTCATCGGTCACCATCACCACGATGTTGCGCTCCGGTCCCGCGGCGACCGCTCCAGGCTGAATGAGTGCCGCTGCCAGGCAGATCGCGGCTATTCTTAGTAAGCAGGCAAGTGAGAATCGCTTCATTCCGTTTATCCGTTGTTGTCCTATTCTCTTCGTCGGGTTCAAGTCAGCGAAAACTTTGCGACATCGCCGTGACAGAGGTTCAGAGGTCATATTCCTCAGCGCGCCTGTTGCGGCGAGTCGTCCCATCCACTCAAAGGCGGGCTTTCGCGTCATGGCGTCCCCATTCTACAGCAGTGCTTGGCCGCAGCAATGTGGAGCAGGCTGCCGAGCCTTGAGAGCACCGGGACAGACCGGCTCGGAGGCTGGAGGAAAGAGCGTACCAGAGAGGAAATAGGGATGCAAGAAAGGAGTAGCGAACCATCTCGACCCCGAACGATGTGCCGGTCACCCCGAGGCCGGGGGTCAGACGATGACCAGGGTCCAGTGGGCCGGGCCCGTTCGACGCTACCCCGCTGTGGAGGAGGGAACCCGCGGCGACGGGTCGTCGTTCACCCACCCAGCGCAGTTCCGGGGGTACCCGCGAACCGCACCGGCGTATAGTCGGGATGGGACAGCAGCCGGAACAATGTATCAGGCAATCGCCAACGCGGCGCTCGTTCTGCACCTGGCATTCATCCTTTGGGTGATTTTTGGGGCCTTGCTGACCAAAGGACGCACGATCCTCACGGTGTGGCATATCTCCAGCCTGCTCTATTCGATCTTCATCGAGGTCGCATACCTGCCCTGCCCGTTGACCTATGTCGAGCAGTGGGGCCGACAGCGAGCTGGACAGAGCGGCTACGAAGGCGGCTTCGTGGCGCACTACCTCGAGAAGGTGATCTATCCCGATGTGCCGTACCTCATTCTCGTGCCCTCCGCGGTCGCGGTCTGCGTCTTCAATCTGGGCATCTATGTCTGGCGGTGGCGGAAGTCACGACTGTGAGCCTGCGTCATGTCAATGCTGGCCGCGGCGCTTGCTGAGCCAGCCGTCAACCGAGAAATCGCCGCCGCCGTTGGTCCACAGAAACAGGAACAGGAAGCAATAGAGCACGGCTAATTCGCCGCCGT
>CAYLSS010000417.1:0-1859 GCA_964385765.1 uncultured Solibacteraceae bacterium | reverse complement strand
TTCTGAATCGGCCAGAATGACTTCGTGCCGTGGCTCATCCAGTAGGCGACGGCCATCTGCCCGGAAAGCACAAATGACACCGCACGGGTCCGAAACCCGATTAAGACAAGAGTCCCGCCGAAAAACTCCAGGATTCCCGTCAGACCTATCAGCGACGCCACCTCCACCGCCGACTCGCGCCCCAGCACGCCGAACAGCTTCTGCGCCCCGTGGGCCATGAACAGGAACGACGCCATCACGCGTAACAGGTTCAACGTGAGTTCTTGTAGCCGTTGACTAGTGGTGAACATAGATTGGTCCTCTCTATCCCGAGATTCACTCTGGCGCCACTGTCACCCGAGAGCTTCGATTCGGGCGACAGTCGTGCCGATACCTACTATTTTTGGCAGATGCTGGATCACTTGGAACGCTTCTCGATCAAATGGAGAGTTCGAAATTCGTAATTCCTTTGTTCTCAGCGGACTATTTTGCGCCGGGCGCCAGGGTCGCTGGTAAGTGAGCCGACCACTTTCTCCGGTGTGCAGCGAGATCGTGCCGATGGCGGGGGCGGGGCGGAACGAAGCCGTTCAGAGCGGCTGGCCGGGGGGGTCGGGGGGGCGAAATGGGGGTGCCGGGCGTTGCTGGGGGTGGTGTCGGTGTAGGATTTTGTCTGATTTCGGGTGGGTGAAGGTCACATTGAGGCGGAAGTCGCGGAAGGATTGGGGGTGGAGGGTCGCAAAGAGGGCGGATAGGGGCAGGAAGGGGTGGAAAGGCGGGGTGCGGAAAGAATCGTGGGGTCGATGGTGGCAGGAGAGCGGGGTTATGGCCCGAGGCGGGTGCTCGCTGACAGCCGGGCGGGGGGTTCTTGGGGTGGACACGGGCGGCGGGAGCGGCGCCGCTATGCTGTTTGGGCGAAGGATGAGGCGAATGGGCCATCAATCGATCCGCCGGGCGTAGCGATTTTCGATGGTTGCGTCAAGTCTGGGGTTGGTGGGCGGGATCGATTTGGCGGGCGAGGGAGGGGTGGTGTTTTTTGAGGAATTCGGCGTCGCGGCGGGCTTTGGCGGCTTCGTGGGCGGCTTTTTGCTTGTCGGTCTGGAAGTGTTTCCAGTTGAAGGCGCGGGTGGCGTTGCGGCGGGCTTGGTGGATGGAGTGGATATCGGCGAGGAAGGGGAAGAAGTCCTGGCTGGCGGGCGGGATGCAGTTGCGGAAGTTGATGAGGTTGGTCTGGAAGGCGGCGAGTTCCTTTTTGAAACGAAAGAAGGAGTTTTCGTGGCGGGCGCGGTAGCGGGTCAAGAGTTCCATCTGGCGGAGGTGGGCGGGATTGCCGAGGGGGTCGAGGCCGTTTTCGAAGAGTTCGGCTTCGGCGCGTTCGACGCGGCGGATGTTCCAGGCGGCGTGGATGATTTGTTCGAACAGGACCCACATGTAGGGGGTGGAGGGGGTGAATTCGGCGGCGAGGGATTGGCGGAGTTCGTCGAATTCCTCGCGTTCGTCGTCGCGGACGATGAGACGTTTGGAGTTGAAGCCGTGCTTGAGGGCGTTGTTGGAGGAGTGGGCCTTGCCTTCGTCGGAGCGGGGTCCGGTGGATTTGCGGGCGTTGGCGCGGTTGGCGGCGAATTGGGCTGCAGATGCCATTGAGGTGCTCCTTGTTGGGGACGCCGCGGGGTAGAGAGGTCGCGGCTGAATTCGGTTTCAGGATATGGGGTCGGAGGAAGGGATGGGGCCGAGGATGGTGTGTAAGTGATTGGGACGGAGGGAGAAAAAATATTTGGGAGGGTTGTGATTGAAAAAGGTTTGTTTGGGGGCGGTCGGAGGGGGTGGGGGGGCAGTGTCAAGAATTTTGTGTAACTGTATTCTCCTCTGCTTGCATCTTCGTC
>CAYLSS010000416.1:0-4889 GCA_964385765.1 uncultured Solibacteraceae bacterium | reverse complement strand
CGAGCATGTCCGTCCGTTGCAGAACAAGCCCGAAACGATCTACGTGACCAAAGGCTCCGACGCTGAGAGCCACGTTCCACGAAGATTCAGGAACAAGACGACAAAACGAGTGGGGACAGGTCTGAATCCGCAGTCGGTTCGGGGATTCCTGGATGGCCTGTCGCTGCTCTTTCAGCCCGGCCAGTCCAAGGGGCTAGACGCGGTCTATCAGTTTCGGTTCACCGGCGACGAGAAGGCCGAGGCGACCGTCACGATTCGCGATCAGATTCTGAAGGTCGAAGACGGCCATGTTGGGAAAGCCGATCTCGTCGTCACCGCCGACTCGAAAACCTGGCTCAGCTTCCTGGCGAAAGAAACACACATCGCCTGGGCCCTGCTGACATGGAAAATCCGGCTGAAGGGTCCACCGAAGCTGTTGCTTGCCTTCGGGAAGTGTTTCCCGCTGTAGACCGCAATGCTTGTGTGCAATCCGTCACCGCGTTCTTTCGTTCATGCCGGGTCGAAACTGTTGCCGTGGTCAGTGGAAGTCGTGGCTGTCCGCTGCCGCCAAATCGAATGACAGCGGCTTGATCCGCCCTGCCCGGACGTGGATCACGCCCTCCTGGTTTTGCAGCACTCCATCGACCATCAGAAACGACGAATCGACAATCGTCGCCCGGTTGCGTTCGAAGACGGGCGGCGTCACGATCACGTTGGCGACGCCGGTCTCGTCCTCCAGGCTGATGAAGAGGAAACCCTTCGCCGTGCCCGGACGTTGCCGGGTGATGACCGCGCCCGCTACCCGGACTGTCACGCCGTTGCGCAGGCCGCGCAGTTCGACCGCTGTCCGGACGCGGGCCGCTCGCATCCGCTCCCGGACCAGGCGCATCGGGTGCGGGCCGATCGAGAGGCGCGTGTTTTCGAAATCGGCGATCAGGCGTTCGGCTTCGGTCATAGCGGCGAGCGGGCTGCCGGCAACGGCTGAGTCCTCGTCGGCGTATAGCGGGCCCGCCGGCCGCGCCGCCAGGTCGGCGTCCCAGAGCGACGCCCGGCGGTGCGCCTTGCTGTCCGGCTGCAGCGGGTTCAGCGCCCCGGCTTCGGCCAGGATCGACAGCTCGTTCTTCCGCAGCTCCGGGACGCGGTTCACCAGGTCCTGGATCGAGCGGAACAGCGCCCGCCGGCGCGCCGCGACGATCGCCTCGGCCGAGCCGGTACTGAGGCCCTTGACGTAGTTGAGCCCCATGCGGACGAGCTTCTCGCCGCCGGAGTCCTCGATCCTACATTTGACGTCCGACCGAGTCACGTCGACCGGCCGGAAGTGCTGGCCGTGCCGCTGGGCGTCTTTAATCAAAGTCGCCGGATGGTAGAAGCCCATCGGCTGGTTGTTGAGCAGTGCCGCGGTGAAGGCCGCCAGGTAGTGGCACTTGAGATACGCGCTCGCGTAGGCGATCAGCGCGAAGCTGGCCGCGTGCGACTCCGGGAAGCCGTAAAGCGCAAAGGAGGTAATCGACAGCACGATCATGTCCTGGACCTCGCCGGTGATGCCGTTGGCCGTCATGCCGGCGCGCAGCTTCCGCTCGATCTCGGCCATGCGCTGCTCGCTGCGCTTGAAGCCCATGGCGCGGCGCAAGTCCTCGGCCTCGCCGCCGGTGAAGTTAGCGACGGTCATCGCCATGCGGAGCAGTTGCTCCTGGAACAGCGGGACGCCGAGCGTCCGTTCGAGTACGGGCCTAAGCGACGGATGCGGGTAAGTCACCTCCTCGCGTCCCTGCCGGCGGTTGATGTAAGGATGGACCATCTTACCGACGATGGGGCCGGGGCGAATGATTGCCACTTCGACAACTAAGTCGTAAAAGCACTTCGGCTTCAGCCGCGGCAGGCAGGACATCTGGGCGCGACTCTCCACTTGGAACATGCCGATGGTATCGGCGCGCTGGAGAGCATCATAGACGTCCGGGTCATCGGGGGGAAGGTGGGCGAGATCCACCTCTTCGCCGTAGTCATTGTGGATCATCTCGAGCGTGTCCTCGATGGCGGCCATCATGCCGAGGCCGAGCAGGTCGACCTTGATGATCCCCATGTCGGCGCAGTCCTCTTTGTCCCACTGGACAATGACGCGGCCGGGCATGGTGGCCGGCTCGAGCGGCACGATCCGATCAAGCTGGTCCTGGCAGATCACCATGCCGCCGGAGTGCTGGCCGAGATGGCGGGGAAGGTCCTGGATTTGTTGGTAGAGGTCGCGGAAGCGGGCGATTTGTGGATGGTCGACATCGAGCCCGGCTTCGCGGAAGCGGCTGTCGGTGTGGTCGCCGCGTGGTTTCCAGGCATGGCTGCCGACGAGCTTTGAGAGGCGGCCCAGCGTCGTTTCGTCGAAGCCGAGCGCCTTGCCGACATCGCGGGCCGCCGAGCGGTTCCGGTAGGTGATGACGTTGGCCGTCATGGCGGCGCCCAGCTCGCCGTAGCGCTGGTAGACGTACTGGATGGCCTTCTCGCGCTGGTCGCCGCTGGGCAGGTCGAGGTCGATGTCGGGCCATTCGCCGCGCTCTTCGGAGAGGAAGCGCTCGAACAGCAGGTCCATGCCGACGGGGTCGACGGCGGTGATGCCGAGCGAGTAGCAGACCGCGCTGTTGGCGGCCGATCCGCGGCCCTGCACGAGGATCTTCTGTTCGCGGCAGAACCGGACGATGTCCCAAACGATCAGGAAATAGCCGGCCAGATCGAGCTTCTCGATGAGCGCCAGTTCCTTTTCGATCTGGCGGCGGGCCTTCTCATGGTAGGGCCGGTAGCGCTGGCGGGCGCCCTGGTCGGTAAGCTGGCGCAACAGGCTGTTCATCGTCTCGCCGGGCGGCGTGGGGTAGCGCGGGAACTGATAGCCGAGGTCCTCGAGGGTGAACTCGAGCCGACCGGCGAGCTCGGCGGTGTTGGCGACGGCCGCCGGATGGTCGGCGAAGAGGCGGGCCATCACGGCATGCGGTTTAAGGTGATGCTCAGCGTTGCGCGCCAGCAGGCGTCCGGCATTGTGGATGGTGGTCTGGTGACGAATACAGGTGAGGATGTCCTGCAGGTTTCGCTGGCCGGCCCGGGCGTGGTTGACGCCGTTGGTGGCCAGCAAGGGGACGGCGGTCGCGGCGGCGAGGTCCACGATGGCCTGGTTGCGAGCTTCCTCCTGCCGGTTGTGATGGCGCTGGATCTCGGCGTACACGTTGCCGCGCCCGAAGCAGTGGTTCAGGCGAGCAAGAAGTAATCGGGCTTCCGGGACGCCCTGCCGCAGCGCGGCCGAGAGCGGTCCTTCGGCGCCGCCGGTGAGGCAGACGACTCCTTCGGCGTGTTCTTGAAGGTCATCCCAGGTGGCGGCGGCTTCGCCCTTGGGCGCCCGCAGCTTCATGCGGGTGATGAGGCGGCAGATGTTCTGGTAGCCGGTGCGCGTGGCGGCCAGCAGCGCATACCGGTAACCTTCCTCGGCGGTGATTTCGGCGCCGATCAGCGCCCGGACGCCCTGTTTGCGGGCATGGAGATGGAAGCGCGGCGCGCCGGAGATCGCGTCGCGGTCGAGCAGAGCGATGGAGCCGATGCCAAGCTCGGCCGCCCGGTCAATCAGCTCTTCGGGCAGCGAGGCTCCCTCGAGAAAGCTGAAAGCGGAGCGGCAGTGCAGTTCAGCGTAGGCGGTCATGTTTCCCGTCCCTGTGCGCGGACTTAGTCATAAATCCCCTGGACGAACCACTGCCGGGCGCTGAGGGTACAGTAGACGCGGTAGACGCCGCCATCGGTGAGCGCGAGGTCCCATTCGTCGCGGGCCCAGGGGATTTCGGTCCACCAGCCGCCGGAGGTTCGCCAGGGTCCGGCGTGCTCTTTGACCGCCCCGCTGAGCCCCGAGGCCGCCACGCGCCGGGGAACGCCATCGCGGAGGTGAACCCGGGCCTCGAGCGGGGGCCGAAACAGCCGCATCGCTTGCCGCAGCGTTTGGTCCTGACGGGAGCGCTGCGGCGGGAGTGTGTTGGCCGGCGGCGGGGCAAACGGCCGGAGAGCAAAGGCGTCCGGACGATGCGTATCGAGCAGGACGGGCGACCCGACGTTGTCTTTGCCGGCGAGACCGGCCACGCGGGCCAGCGTGAGCTGCAGCTTGTCAGAAGCGGGACTCGGCGGCGTGAACAGGCCGTGCTGCAGTGACTTCGGCCGGACCGGCTGGAACTCAACGGCGAGCGAGGCGATGGCCGCTGCTGGTGGATGCGCCTCGAGGTCGAGCCGGAGGAGCTTCAAAAGCGTTTGGGCATCCTTCTGGGCAACGGGCAACTCGAGCACACGCTCATGTGTTGTCCCACTGGAGAGGCCGAGGGTGAGAGCAATGCGATTGGTGGCCTGATCATGGGTTTCAAGCCGCTGGCAGAGGTTGTTCAGCAGCCGGGCGAGAAGGAAGAGCAGCGGCTCGAGGTTCGTAATCGGATCGTCGGATTCGAGCGATTCGCGGTAGTCGGTGGGCGGCGGCTCGAGTCGCAGGGGACGCTCGGTGCGTCCGCGAGCAAGGTCATAGAGGCGGACGCCGTCCTCGCCCAGGCGTTCGGCGAGCCCGATGGGGGGCAGGGAAGCAACATCTTCGAGGCTTTTGAGTCCCCAGCGGCGCAGCCTGCCGGCAAGGTCGGGTTCGAGCGCAAGCTGGTCCAGCGGGATACGGCCCAGCACCGCCGGTTCGCGACCCACCGGGACTATCGTGACCCCCGGCAGGTGACGCGCGGCCAACAGGGCGGCATCGGGCGAGCCGGCAATGGCGAGGTTGGCGGCGATCCCGAGTTCAGCGCCGCGGCGGCCGATTTCGGAGGCAAGCTGATCGGGAGAGCCGAATAGCCGGCCGAGTCCGGCGATGCTGAAGATGACGGTCCGCCCATCGGTCTGTTCGACGGCGGGCGAAAAGGAGC
>CAYLSS010000415.1:0-4892 GCA_964385765.1 uncultured Solibacteraceae bacterium | reverse complement strand
AGCGGCATCGTTCGTCTCCGTGGATCAGCGCCTGCTGCGGAGTATCGCAGTCCACCTTGAGGGCGTCCACAAGAAGATAGTCCGCCGGCGGGTTCAAGCGGGTGAGCGCGAGCTTCATTGCGAGCCGGGAAGCCTCATAAATATTAATCCGGTCGATCTCGGCCGCATCGACACTGGCGACGCACCAAGCCATGGCTCGCTCGCGAATACGAACGGCGAGCGATTCACGAATGCCGGGCTGAATCTGCTTGCTATCGTTCAAGCCGGGAATCGGGCGAGCCGGGTCGAGGATGACGGCGGCGGCGTAGACGGGGCCGAAGAGGCAACCGCGCCCGGCTTCGTCGACACCGGCAATGCGCTGGTAGCCGGCCTGGCGCGCGAGTCGCTCGAAGTCACTCCGACAACGGCTGCGCGCCAACGTTTCGGCCTGTTGTCGGGCCGCCACGGTGTCACCTACCTGGCTCGGGTTGGGCCCTCTCGTTCCTTGAGGCGCGCGGCCTTGCCGCGCAACCTTCTCAGGTAGTAAAGTTTCGCGCGGCGGGCTCTGCCGGTCCGGACCAGCTTGATGCTCTCGATCACGGGGGCGTGCAACGGAAAGATGCGTTCGACTCCCTGGCCAAAGCTGATTTTGCGCACGGTGATGGTTTCGGCGATTCCCGAATTGTTGCGGGCAATCACCGTACCCTGAAACGCCTGCAGACGTTCCTTCTCACCTTCGCGAATCTTCACCTGCACGCGGATCGTGTCTCCGGGCCGGAACTCCGGGACATCGTCCCGCAACTGTTTCTTGTTCACCTTTTCCAGCAATGCATTTTTCATCGTAGCGATTCCTCAAAAGCGATTCATTTTGTCTTTCCCGCAATTCGAAGAGTTCAGCAACTCAGGCCGAAACCTGGCGGTCTTTTTCAGGGCCGCGGTCTCCCGCCAGCGTCGTATTTCCTCATGATTCCCGCTCAGGAGCACCTCCGGCACCCGCCATCCCCGGAACTCGGCCGGCCGGGTGTAGTGGGGGCAGTCGAGTATACCCGGTTCGCCAAAGGACTCCGAGAGCGCCGATTGCACGTTGCCGAGAACGCCGGGAACCAGGCGCGCCACCGCGTCGATCACGACGGCGGCGGCCAGCTCGCCTCCGCTCAATACGTAGTCTCCAATAGACAACTCATCATCCACAAGGTGCTGCGCCACCCGCTCGTCGACGCCTTCGTATCGTCCGGCAATCAGCATCACCTCATCCAGGGCGGCCAACCGCCGCGCGGTCTCCTGTCGGAACAGACGCCCCTGGGCCGAAAGCAGGAGCAGAAGTTTTCGTCCCGAGCGGTTCGGCCAGATCTCTTCGACGGCCTGAAACAGCGGCTCAGGCTTCATGACCATTCCTTCGCCTCCGCCGAACGGCCGGTCATCCACGGTCTTGTGCCGATCGGTGGTCCAGCGCCTGAGATCATGGAGCCGGATCTCGATTTGCGCCGCGCTCAGAGCACGCCCCACGACTCCGAACTCGAACGGGCCGCGGAAGAAGTCGGGGAAAATTGTAAGGACGTGAAAGATCATGGCGCGTTCAAGTCCGTCAATCCTTCCGGCAAATCCACAGTGATCTCTTTGTTTGCGAGGTCGATTTCCACGCAAATCGACTTGTTAAACGGAATCAGCACTTCGTGGCCATCGTCAGCAATCACCCGCAGCAGGCCATGGGCGCCGAGATCGAGAAACTCGTGAACAACTCCAACTGGACGATCGTTCTCGCGTTCGACAATCCGGCAGCCGACCAGGTCGGAATGGTAATACTCGTCATCCGGAAGCGCAAAACGCTCGGCATGTGGAACCTGCACTTCTGCTCCCTTGAGAGCCTCGGCATCGGATATCGAGTCAACGCCCTCGAACTTGAAGATCAATCGATCCTGATGCTGCCAGACTTCGGTGACGCGGAGGATCCTGGACTGCTTCGGAAAACCCTCAGCGTCGTGGAGCCTGACTTCACCGAGTTGCTGAAAGCGTTCGGGATGGCTGCTGAGCGATTCGGCCGAAAGTTCCCCCCGGCGCCCCCTGGTTCGCAGAAGGCGGGCGATAGTCACCCACTCGGCAATCTCTCTGGGCGGCTGCTTCATCGCCGGCGAGCCGACTTGCGCTGGGCCGGTCGAGGACTACTCCAGAATCTCTAGCGTGAACCGCCGGTTAAGCTTCATCCCTGCGGCCCCGAGCAGAGTGCGGATCGATCTGGCAGTTCGACCCTGCTTGCCGATGACCTTGCCGAGATCGCTCGGCGCAACACGCAACTCGAGCACCGTCACCTGTTCACCGGTCACTTCTCGCACGCTTACTTCCTCGGGGATGTCCACGAGAGCTTTCGCAATGTCCTCAACGAGTTCCTTCATCCCTGACATGACAGCGTCTCCTACCCCTTGAACTCTGCCTCCCCTGGCCGTTATCCTGAATCCCAAACAAAGATAGTTCCCCGGGCGGAACGCCGAGGCACCAAATGTCTGAATCTGATGATAACACCGACAACGGCTTTACAAGCCAATAAGTTGCCGGATTTCAACCGGAGACGAGGCGGTGAAAGTGGATGGAGCTGGAGGCGCCGGTCATGGCGGAGAATCGGTCAGCCCGCGGGCGCTTCGGCTGTCTCCTCTTCCGGTTTGGGGTGCGATCGAAGCAGTCGCTTTACGGTGTCCGATGGCTGTGCGCCGACTCCCATCCAGTAATTGATCCGCTCATGCTTGAGGACGACCTCGGCCGGGTCGGCAACCGGGTTGTAGTGGCCGACCACCTCAAGGCAATCGCTGTCGCGCGCCTTGCGCTTATCGGTGACAACGACCCGGAAGGATGGCCGCTTCTTTGTGCCAAACCGGGCCAAACGTATTGTAACCATATAGGTGTTTATCTCCTGCAGTTAATTCGGTTTTCCGCTGGTACTCTCTAGCGAAACCCCATCGGCAGACCCTTGGGCATTTTCATCTTGCCGAGCCTCTTGCTCATCTTCTTGCCCATCATTCCGCCGGAGAGGCTGCGCATCATCTTGCGCGCCTGGCTGTACTGTTTCAACAGTTGATTCACCTGCTGTACCGTGGTGCCGCTGCCCCGTGCGATACGGCGTCGCCGTGAACCATTAATAATCATATGGTTGTGGCGCTCTTTCGGGGTCATCGAGTCAATGATCGCCACGACGCGGGTGAGTTCCTTTTCGTCCACCTGGACGTCTTTCATTCCCTTCATCGGACCCAGGTCCGGCATCATCTTGAGGAGATTGTCCAGCGGACCCAACTTACGGAGTTGCTTGAGCTGATCGCGGAAATCCTCGAGCGTGAACTCGTTGTCGAGGATCTTTTGCTGCATCTGTTCCGCATCCCGCTGATCGATCTGGTCCTCGACCTTCTCGATCAGGGAGAGCACATCGCCCATGCCGAGGATGCGGGACGCCATGCGGTCCGGGTGGAAAGGCTCGAGCGCGTCGAATTTTTCGCCGAGACCGACGAACTTAAGAGGCTGGCCGGTAACCTGGCGAATTGAGAGCGCGGCGCCGCCGCGGGCGTCGCCGTCCATTTTGGTGAGGATGACGCCGGTCATGCCGAGCTGCTCATGGAATTGCCTGGCTGACTTGACCGCATCCTGGCCGGTCATCGCATCGGCGACGAAGAGGATTTCGGTAGGCCGGAGGGTCTCTTTGATCTGGGCCAACTCCTGCATAAGAGCGTCGTCGATGTGGAGGCGGCCGGCGGTATCGACGAGGACGACGTCCTTGCCGCTCTGCGTGGCCTCGATGCGCGCCGAGCGGGCCAGAGCCAACGGGTCTTGCTCTTCCCCGGGCTTCCCTTCGTAATAGGGCAGATTGATTTGCTTGCCGATTACGGCGAGTTGCTTGCGGGCAGCCGGGCGATAGACGTCGACCGACACCATGATCGGATTGTGTTCGTTGCGGGTGAGCCACCGGGCGAGCTTGCCCGTGGTGGTCGTCTTACCGGAACCCTGCAGGCCGACGATCAGGATCACTGTCGGCGGCTCGTTCGCAAACCGGAGGCGGGAGTGGTGGCTACCGAGGATCTTGACCAATTCGTCCCGGATGATCTTGACCACCTGCTGATCGGGCGACAGGGCGGTGAGCACCTCCTCGCCCATGGCCTTCTCCTTGATGTTCGCAATCAGCTCCTTGACGACCTTGAAATGGACGTCGGCCTCGAGGAGAGCCATCCGGATCTCTTTCAAGGCGGACTCCATGTTCGCCTCGGACAGTTTGCCGTGGCCGCGCAGGTCCTTGAAAACCCGCTGGAGCTTTTCGCTGAGATTTTCGAACATCGTTATTCAGGTTCCGGGGCGGCAATACGGCCCGCTCGAATTCTGTCACCCACTTCGAGGATCCGGGATTCGCCAGGGTCGGGCCACGATGGCACACTAATACCCTTACGATTTCCCCATTATAAACCAATGACCCGGCTTGCCTGGCTCTTCGGCAGAGCATGGATGCGCGGATACAGGGTGCATGGAGCCCGAAAAGGTCTAGCTCCAGTATCCTTCCAGATCATCCGGCCGGAAACAGTGTGCGCGGGCGGTGTCGCGGCTGATATGGCGCAAGCGGGCCAACTCGGCGAGCGATTGTTCCATGGTCATCATTCCCGAGGAGCGTCCGGTGATGAGCTGGGTTCGAAGTTGATGATCCTGCCCGTGCCGGATCAGATTGCGGACCGCGTCGGTAGCGCGGAGGATTTCGAGTGCCGGATAGCGGCCGGGGCCATCGGCTGCCGGGACCAATTGTTGAGCAACCACGGCGAGCAGGGCCAGTGAAAGCTGCTGGCGCACCTGAGGCTGATTGGCTTCCGGGAAGGAGTCGAGAATACGGGAAACCGCCTGCGGCGTGTCGTTGGTGTGCAGTGTCGACAGCACCAGGTGGCCGGTTTCGGCTG
>CAYLSS010000414.1:0-4897 GCA_964385765.1 uncultured Solibacteraceae bacterium | reverse complement strand
GCAAGAAGACAATATGGCTACGTGACGTCAAATTTTCCAACGATGACGTGGACACAGAAGCTGCAGTTTCTACAGAATGCCGACTTCGACCAAGCTGATTGGATTTTGGCATATCTCTTTGGCGAGTATGATGATCAAGCAAAGATCGGATTTGACGTTTCGGTTTTGCGGAAGCAATTGGTGATGGCCGCTGCGAGCCGGGAGGTCCATTCGTTATTGAAGGCGATGGATTCCGGGTCCCATGAGTGGCGTCAGAGCTTGGTTTCCCTCCGAAATCTTCGGAGTGAGTACGCAACAAGAGCTGCCCGTTCGTTTACTGCGGCAGGTAACAGCGATTCCTTTTTGGAGGACCCTGCCATCTTTCTGGATTTGGAGGCGAAGATCGAGTCTCTAGAGCAGGAACTGCGACGAACTAACCCAGAGTATCAGCGGGAAGCTATTCTGCCGCAGGTAGGCGCCAAGGACCTTCAGAATGCGCTTCAGAAGGGCCAAGCTCTGGTCGAATATGTGCATTACCAATCTAAGGACTTCGCCACCGGCAGAACGCGCAGTGCTCGCTATGGCGCACTGATCCTGCTGGGGAGAAATGGGCACACGGCAGCCGTTGACCTTGGGGATGCGGGCAAGATCGATGAAGCCGTCCGCCAGCTTAGGGAAGCGATCAAGTCCCATAGTGAAAGAGCCCAAAGGGTCGAGTTGAATCGCGAAGACGAGGAGCAAATTGCCGAATTGTTTTTCCGTTTACGTGCTCTTGTCTGGGATCCATTGGAAGCGCATTTGGCGGATGTCGAGCGTGTGTATGTTGTGCCGGACGGCCAGTTGAGCCTGCTTCCCCTTGAAGCCCTCGCGACGCGCCAAGATTCGGCCGCACCGACGTACTTGGCGGAAAGGTACGGGTTCGTGTACCTGAATGCCAGCCGAGACTTGGCCCGCCTTTCCACAGGCGAAGCCAAACCAATCGCCAACAAGACCGCCGTTTTGATAGGCAGCCCTGCCTATGATGCCCGGCCCAGAGAGATTGCAGCGGCCATGTCGGAGCAGCAAAGGACGGGTCGGGTCCTTCAGAGACCGACCTCTGACGCAGGTTCTGCGCTCCTGGGCTCGTCATTTGTGAATTGCACCATACGGCCACAGATCCCGTCACAGCAGTATGAGGAAGTCGACCGCGTATTCCAGAAGGCGATCGACCAACTCGGTCAGCGTGGCTGGTCCGTGACCAGACTAACCGGCCTGGAAGCCACCGAAGAAGCGGTCGTACGCTTGGATCCGCCCAGGCTTCTCCAATTCATCCTCCACGCCGTTTTCCTGGACTGCCCACAGCACGACCCAAAAGGTTGGGACAACCCACAACTTCGCTCGATGCTCCTCACGGCCGGTGCCAACCAGTGGCAGGCAGAAGAATCTGTGTTCTACCGGATTGGCGATGAGCTTTTGGATGAAGCAGGAGCTCGGGTGCGGGGCTTGACAGACCTTGAACTGCAGGTCAGCCGCGTGGAGGTTGGGGATGGATTACTTACCGCCTATGAGGTAGCTGGGATGAACCTAGTGGGAACGGAGTTGGTCAACCTGACCGCCTGTGAGACCGGACTGGGCGAAGTCACTCCCGAGGGTGTTGCCGGACTGCGGCAAGCTTTTCTCCTCGCTGGAGCCCGCGCGCTTACCATGAGCATGTGGAGTGTCCCCGTTCATGAGACGACACGGCAGATCGAGGATTTCTACTACCGTTGGTTGGGCGGAGAAGTCGAGGATATCCCCTTCAAAGCTTTCCGGACGGCGCAGGTATCGGCGCTACACGAAACTCGTAAAGAAAGAGGAGTGGGCCACCCGTTTTATTGGGCTGGCACTGTCTACGTTGGTGACCCCGGAGACCTTCCGAGGAACTAGAACGGAGAAAGCCGGCAAACCTAGACCAATACAACGCTTAAAGGACCACGATTGAGCATGTATCAATTAGCTGATTTCTGGCGAACACCTTGGGTTTCCAAGGATCAGAGGAGTCCTCTTGCAACGGCGCTGATTTGGCTCATCTTGGCGAGCACCTTGTTGACGTCCAGTCTGCCGGGTCAGATTGCACCAACTGACCCGGCGGAGGGGATCTTTCGGGAAGGCCTCGCGATCGAATCTGCCGAAGGCCCCGGAGGTCAGGCAGTCGAATTGTATGAGCGCGCCTCTGCTCTGGGACATGTGTCCGCGAAACTGCGGCTCGCTATCATATACCTGACTGGTGCTCGTCTACCTCGGAATAGAGCACAGAGCCTTATACTCTTTCGACAAGCAGCCGAGGCTGGAAGGGTCGAGGCGCAATACATCCTCGGTATGCTCCTGCTCAACGAGAAGGACTCGGAGAACAATCAGAAGAGGGCACGTCACTGGCTGAGCCAGGCCGCCGCTCAGGGTCACCAGCACTCTCAACTGCTGGTAGGAGCCATGCTCGTGAACGGCACGGGCGGAGAGAAAAACGATATCGCGGCCGGCCGTTGATTTGCGAGAGCGACGAAAGGTCCTGACCGGGCGACGGCTGCCCAGGCAGCCATCTACCTTCACAGTATTGAAAGTGAGACGAATGTCATGTCACCAACGGAAATGCGGGGTCTTGCGGCAGCTCTTGTCATCGGCTTGGGCGTGGCATCAGCGGTGGGAGCAAGTGCGGGACGTAGCCACTCACGGGAGAGCGACAGATGTGAGAGCATCCGGTCTATTTGTTTCGCAACGAGCGGTTTGGATTTTGGCCAATGCATGCTAGGGTACGGATGCACCGCATCCCTCTACTAACCATTTATTAGGTTCAACGAGGCAAGGCACAATGAGAATCCATCTTCAGTTCGTCGTTGTTTTGCTAGCGCTCACTATCCTGTCTACTCCGTCTAACGCCCAGATGAAGACCAAATATGCTGGGGCTTGGCACTGCTACCAAAAGCCGTGGCTCCACGCTGAAATGGATGTCGCCAAAATATCCAAAAATGGGCGGCGGTTCTCAGCAACATTCCGCATTTTCTCTCACAACGGAGGTTCTGGATCGGAACCGGGGGCATTCCGAATTCAAGGTGCATATGACACCCGAAGTCATCGTGTTCAAATGAAGCCCCAAGGATGGGTCGGCGGAACGCCAAGCGGCTACCGGCTGGAATCCATGGTGGGGACCATAAATCCAAGAACGCAAGCTTTGAAAGGCACAACATCAAACTGGGGATGTGAGTTTGAAGTTGCTCCAGAGAGTAGCCGTGAAGCCCAGGTGCTAACTCGCAAGGTCGATCTGCTTGAGAAGCGGGATGCCGCTCTTAGGATCCCAGCCGAACAGCGGGACCGACCCGGCAAGGTCTACAAAGCCCCTCCAGGTGGTTTTGAGTATTTCGACGCCAAAATGAGCCCCAAGGGATGGGAGCGCGCCGACATAGAGCCAGTAGATAGTGTCAGTGACACCTTAAAGAGCTCGAAGATGAAGTGCCTCATGACGAAACACGTGGCGTGGAATGGCCAGGTTGGTTCGGCGTCAGGTCGCGTCTGGGCAAACAAGACCTACGTGATCGATTGCCGGGGAGATTGTTCCAAAATTCGATACAGCCTCAGCGGAACGGGAGCTATAGTTACGCACCACGGTCAAAGCTTGCCAGTACCTGTGTTACAGCTGAGGGGAGGATTTGCTGAGGTCGATTTCCGCTGGCGATTCACGCGGGACCCTGAGCACGGCTCACCGCCGCGCATACTAATCCACACATGGACTCATACCTTGGGGGATGCTGGGCCGGGCTGCGACTTATACAGATAGTTGAATCTATGGCTTCGTCCCTGCCTAGCCGTCTGGTTTCGTCAAGTAGCTGAGCTTTTTTGCGCACGCGCAAGAACGCGGCACCGACTCATCCCCACCAAGACCTGTAGTGATGCAGGAGTACTAGTCAGTCTCGTGCTCAACCCATCAAGCGTCCGCCAAAAAAACTTCCCATTATCACTTAACCCCCAGATCCGTCGACCGACTAATACTTTGAAGGCTGACAAATTCTGGGCCGCTGCAGAACCTCTCATGGACTGCGGCCACGCGCTAAGATGAACGGGCTGTGAAATGAGCACAACAAAAACGAATGGTGGAAATATTCTCCCGGTGCTGGGCGCTGTTGGCTGGGGTATCGTTGGTGGTAACTTCGGCGGCAGCGGGGTTGCGATTGGCTTGGTGTGGGGCCTGCTGACCGGGGCTGGCACAGTCTACGTTGGCGACCCCGAAGACCTGCCGAGGAACTTGCTAGCTAGTGGACGACTGTCACTGTAGAAAAACAAACTCCCTGAAGGACGGAGACGAACCATGCTTTCCTTTAGCGCATTCTTTTCGAGCAATCTTGGTCCCCAAATGAGGAGAAATTCCGTGCAGATCCCTAGGAGTAAGCATTCCCTGAGATCCTGGACGACTAGGATATTGATTTTGGGTGTTGGGATCGTCTGTACCGGCGTCACGGCGGAAGCGAGTCTGATGATTCGCATCTGTAACCGTGGAGAAATACCTGTTTGGGTGGCCGTGGCTACTGACAGGGGATCTTGGTTTGACGGTTCAGTTACGGGGTGGACCCGTGTCGACCCATCATCACCTCGCTTATTTGGCGGGAGCTGTGAGATCGTCGTCTCAGACAATGTCTACAACACCTATTACGTAGGATTCACAATCCAAGATCAAGGCGGGAGGCTAGGAGCGGTCACCTATACCCCCGAAGAATATGTTCGCCGGGAACGACGTTCCTTCTGCGTTCAAAGAGGTGGTTTTAAGCGCACGGGAAGTCAATCGGAGCTTGAGAACTGCGGTCCAGAGGAGACATTGATGCGCTTTTCGGCTGGCGTATTCGTTCAGAATCCAACCCCGCACACCAGTATCACTCAGGATTTCACGATTCGACCGCACCCCTCTGACCCCATC